>CAMHJT010000100.1 GCA_946185495.1 uncultured Clostridiaceae bacterium
CAGGCACAGTGGGCGGAGAATCTTTCCCTGATGTTTACCTTCCGCGGTATTCCGTGTATCTACTATGGCTCAGAAATTGAGTTTAAGAAGGGCGAGATGATCGACAAGGGACCGACGATCCCTCTGGATAAGAGTGGACGCGCGTACTTTGGCGACCACATTGAGGGAAGTGTGGAGCCTGTGGGCTTTGGACGGTATAAGGGCGCCACCGGCGCGATGGCTGAGACGCTTGCGTATCCGCTGTCCCAGCACATTCAGCGTCTGAACCGCCTGCGTGCCGCGATCCCTGCGCTGCGTAAGGGACAGTATTCCACAGAAGGCTGCAGCGGCGGAATGTCCTTTAAGAGACGTTATACCGATGCGGACACAGACAGCTTTGCGCTGGTTACAGTATCCGGAGATGCCACCTTCAGCGGCATTCCGAACGGTACCTATGTAGATGCGATCACGGGTGATACACAGACTGTTTCCGGAGGATCGCTCAGCACATCCGGATGTACGGGACAGGGCAACCTGCGCGTGTATGTGTTGAATACCAGCAAGACGCAGGCTCCCGGCATGATTGATGGCAAGAGCCAGTATCTGTCAGGCGGTTCGGATTCTTTTGATTTCTCCATGGCTGTGGACAGAGTGGTTGGAGGAGAGAAGGTGGAGGCAACCTCCGTCAAGCTTGACAAGACAGCGGTAAGCCTTGACCTTGGAGAGTCAGTGAAACTGACAGCAACCTTTACGCCGGAAAATACAACCGCAAAGACATTGAAATGGTCCTCCAGCGATCCGGATGTCGCGAGAGTGAGCGGCGGCACGATATCAGCCGGCAACAAGGAAGGGACAGCAACCATCACAGCGACAACCTCTAACGGCCTTACCGCGACGGTAGCGGTAACGGTTGCTGCGAAGGGTGTTAAGGTGACGGGCGTGACGCTTAACAAGACATCTCTGAAGCTCGACCAGGGCAAGACAGAGCAGTTAAGTGCTACTGTGTCCCCTGCGGACGCAGACGCGAAATACAAGACGATCTCATGGAGATCCAGTGACGATTCTGTAGCAAAGGTGGATCAGGACGGACTTGTGACTGCAGTGAGAGAGGGCAGCGCAACCATTACGGCTGTAACGGCTTCGGGTGTTTCGGCGACCGCTACCGTGAAGGTAAAGGGAACCGGAGTAAATCTGCATAAGGACGCTGTATATTTTGAAAAGCCGGCAGGCTGGGGCAAGACGGTCAACGCGTACTTCTGGGAGGGAGATACCTGGAAGAATGCGGCTTGGCCGGGACAGTCCATGACGCTTTTGGATGAGGCAAACGGTGTCTATGGAATCGAGTGGCCGGCAGGAAAGGCGAGCGCGACACTTAAAGTAATCTTTAATGATGGAGGAAGCCAGACGGCAGATCTGACAGCAGAGTTGAACGCGCTTTATGACGGCTCTGGCAAGGTTGTAAAGACCATTGATCCCAATGCCGTGGATGAGGGAGACGATGAGGATCCGATCATTCCGGAAATCTCCGCGTCGAAGGATTCCGGAGAGATCACAGGAGAGACAGCGATTACCTTTACGCTGAAGAACGCAGAGTCAGGAACCTATCAGGTAAATGGCGGGCAGGCTCAGGAAATCACAGGCTCCAAGGCTTTAGTGACGGTAGGAAAGGGCATGAAGAAGGGTGAAAAGGTGACCATTACCGTCAATGCGGTCAGCTCCACGATGGATCAGACTACGAAGACCTTCGAGTATACCTTTAACGGCGAGGGCGGACAGAGTGTCACAGAGGAAGCGACAACCCAGGAGCAGAAGCAGGATACGACAACAGAGGAAGCGACAACCCAGGAGCAGAAGGAAAACCCGACAACGGAGGCGCAGACAGGACAGGATTCCACAGAGAAAAACGATCAGGTGCCTGTGATCCGTGCTTCACAGGAATCCGGAGCGATCACAGGCCAGACAACTGTAACATATACGGTCTTGAACGCGAAGGAGGCATATTACAGTCAGGATCAGGGCCGGGAGCAGAAGGTGAGCGGCGATAGCTTCAGCCTGACATTTGGCAGCGGAATGCAACAGGGAGATGTTGTGGCAGTTTCAGTTCGCGCACTTGACAAGGATGGGCTGGAATATACGAAGAGCTGGCAGTATACCTTTGTCGGTCAGACAGCTGTTGAGGAGCAGAATGCGGATATCAGCATTTCCTTCAAGAATCCGGACGCAGCGTATGTGTATAACGGCAGAAAGCAGGAGCCGGAATTAGTTGTCAGGGATGGCAGCACGACACTGGTTCAGAACAGGGATTATACGGTAGCTTACCTGAACAATGTGAATGCCTGTGATAAAAATGCGACGTCAGATCAGGTTCCTACGGCTGTTGTGACAGGTATTGGAGCTTACTCCAAAGCTATTACAACGAATAACAGCCTGAAGTTTACGATCGAACCCAAGCAGCTTCAGGAAGAGAATGTGGTTCTGGCAACAGAAGACTACACGTATACAGGCCAGCCGTTTACGCCGGCTGTGATCGTGACAGATCAGGATGGCATTCAGGAAAAGGATTACGATGTATTTTATTCGGGCAATGAAAATGCCGGAACGGCATCCGTGATCGTGATCGGCAAGTCCAATTATCAGGGCAGCGTGATTCAGTATTTCACCATTCAGAAGGCTGAACGTCCACAGGGTATTCAGGAGCGTATGACAGTTGCGTCAGAGCTTGGCACGCTTGGCAATGTATCCCTGCCGCAGGGTTGGAGCTGGGATGCTGCTGCTGTGAACCAGGTGATCAGTAAGGGCGAGACATTTACAGCGACAGCGGTTTACAACGGAGTGGATAAGGATAACTACAAGGTACTTACGGCGCAGGTTGAGATTACCGGCGTGGATTGTACGCATGATGACGCGTCGAAGATCGAGACGAGAAACCAGCGGGCAGCAACCTGTACCGTTGACGGTTACAGCGGTGACCGGTATTGTACGCAGTGCCAGACACTGATCAAGCTCGGACAGGTGGTTCCGGCTGCAGGACATCAGTGGAGAGCCGAGTATTCGTTGGATGCGCCTGCAACCTGTACAAATCAGGGAACCAAGTCCATTCATTGTAGTGTCTGTGATGAGATTAAAGAAGGATCACAGGTGTCTGTAGATGCACTTGGCCATATCGGAGGCGTGGCAACCTGCAGCAGCCAGGCAGTCTGTGACAGATGCCATGAAAAATATGGCCAGTTTGACAACACAAAGCATGCGCATACGACAACGATCCATATATTGGCAGCCAGCTGCCTGAGCGAGGGTTATACAGGAGACATCTGCTGTTCAGATTGTGGAAAAACGCTGGTATTCGGCAGCACAACAGAGCGGATTGAGCATACCTGGGATGCAGGCGTTGTGACGCTGCAGCCTTCTGCGGATCGGGACGGCGCGAAGACCTATACCTGTCTGGTATGCGGATCTACAAGGACAGATACAATTCCGAAGACCGGAACCGGTTCGCAGCCACAGACGGATCCGACTACACAGCAGCAGCCGACTACGCAGACGGCAACGGAAGCACCGAAGACTACGCAGCCGACTACGAGCCAGCCGATAACGACGGAGTCTCCGGAGGACGGGGAGCTTGAGGATGACCTGGCCTGTGAGCTGGATATCGTGGAACTGACAATTCCGGGCGGACAGCCGGCACAGGGCGCGACGGTAACGGACAGTGCAGCGGAGACATCCTACAAGGTGACCTCTGCTTCATCCAAGACATTAGAATTTACAAAGGCGAACCGCACAGTAGAAACCATTATCGTTCCGGATACGGTAGTGATCAACGGCGTCAGCTATCAGGTGACGTCTGTCGCGTCGGGAGCGTTCAAGAACCAGAAGGCTGTGGAGAGCATTGAGGTCGGAGAAAATGTGAAGAGCATTGGCAGTTACGCGTTCAGCGGGTGTACGCACTTAGAGGAGATCACGTTGCCGTCTGCGACAACATCCATCGGTAGCAAGGCCTTCTACAAGTGTACACAGTTGAAATCAGTGACGATACCTGCGAAGGTGAACCAGATCGGCAGCAAAGCCTTCTATGGATGCAAGAACCTTAAGAAGCTCTATGTCAGAACAACAAAGCTATTGAAGAAGAATGTTGGAACCGGAGCGTTTAAGGGAATTGCAAATAAGGCGGTAATCAGGGTTCCGAAGAAGAAATTGACAGCATATAAGAAGCTGTTCAAGTCAAGGGGCGCGGGTTCCAAGGTAACCTATAAAAAGCTGTAAAAGACAAAAAACAGGAAGGATTTGAAGCCTGGCTTGTATGAAATGCAGTCAGACATGAAAAGAGGCAGGATGACAGGTGTCATCCTGCCCTGTTTGTATCGCAGGGAGTCGCTGGAGTGATCAATACCCTGATGCAAGAGAATGCCAATACAGATTTGATGGAGGGATCGAATGAAGACAGTAAAAAATGTGATCGTGGCAATACTGGCAATATTGGGAGTCCTGTTTCTCGCCATTTTGTTTCTGCCGGAGGATGAGGAAGGGAATCCGGATGAAGCTGTGACAACGGAGAGTGCGGCAGACGCGGATATTCCTGAGACTGAGGCAGCCGGGAAGGAAGACGGCGAGCATACAGAGGAGCAGAAGGAAGAAGGGGACGGACAGACAGAGGAACAGAAGGTAGAGGAAAACACGCAGGCGCAAAGTGAGAATATGAAGCAGGAAGATAACCAGGATGTGGAGCAGGAACACACGAATACGGTTTCTGTTAACATTCCTGAAAAGGAGCGGACGGGGAAGAACCTGAAGTTCCGGACTATGACGCTGGACAATAAGGAGATTTCGCAGGAAATTTTTTCAGAGTACGATCTTACGCTGGTACATGTCTGGGGTACATTCTGCGGTCCCTGCGTTTCTGAGATGGGAGAGTACGCGGCCCTCTATAAGGAGCTGCCGGACAATGTGAACATGGTCGCCATCCTGTGCGATGTCTACGAAGGAATGGACAACAGCGTACAAGACGCGGAGGACATCCTGAACGAGAACGGAGCTGAGTTTACGAATATGCGGATCAGTGATGATGTGTATGAGATCATTGAGGACATCCAATATGTGCCGTCTTCGTTTTTTGTGGACAGTGATGGATGCCTTGTCGGAGATATCATGGAGGGAATCGGGTTTGAGGAGACAAAGAAGAGGCTGGAAGGATATCTGAAATAAGCGGTCACACTGCGTTGTTTGTAGAAGGGAGACCGTTGGTGGCCCCGGGGGAAGAGAATATTTTCGTGAAATAACCTTGGACAATAGTTAAAACATGTTGACATTGCAGAGAGAAATGTGTATAATAAACTTGTACACATATATAGACGCACGAATGTATATACAAGCATATACACACGTACAGGTACATGCATACGCGCGAATACACGTATAAGTACACAAATATACGCATACATGAGAGTATACGCATACGTACGAACACATGTATAAGTACACGAATATACGCATACGCAAAGGTATACGCATATGTACAAACACACGTATAAGTACACGAATATACGCATACGCGAAGGTATACGCATACGTACAAATACACGTATAAGTACACGCATACGTACATCGTACAAATGTATAAGCAGCATTGTTATACAAGCGTTTATGAAAGGGGAGCCACCGGTCAGACCGGTGGCTGTCTTTTTTTGATAGTTTGTAAGTGTTCAGCTATGCATCGGGTGAATCGGGATGCTTAAGCTTCACCCGTTGCGTAGCTGTTCAGTGTCTGCTGAACGGATGCACTTGTTTTTTGCCTGGATGATTTTCAGGATCAGGTATCGGGTTCTGTTTTGAACAGGGATATATTGATCAGGACCTCCTTGCCGTTGAAGGAGCATGAGTAGGTATTTTTCGCGGTGAGGTCGGTGCTTTCTTCCAGCGGCATCAGCATGTGCTGTCTTAAATAGGATTTCATCCGGCCTGGCTGCAGAAGAACCGGACATGTATTTGGCGGAGTTTTCCGGCAGGCCGCGCTATACAGGTCGATAAACTTTTTGAGCTCGATCCGGAGCTCGTCCCTGCTGTCTTTTCGGGCGGCCAGTTCTTCCACCTCCATATTCGGTTCATCCACTATGGCATGATTGATCTGGTTTCTCATGTTTCCAATCCGGTAGTACCCCAGAAGCACCTCATATAAGAGATCGTCGTTGTTGAGCTCGGAATACGCCTGTACTATGCCGTCCGCTTTGCCGTGAAGTGCATTGATCCGGAGCATGGCGTAATCGCGGGCTACCGCGTCTGGCTTCTGGCGGAAATCAAGCACGGACCGCCCGTAGGATTTGATGAAGTAATGCTCGATATCCGAGAAGGCCCAGCGCATTTTGGAGGTCTCGATCCAATACAGGCTGTTGAATTCCTTCATGATGGCCGAAATGTCCTCCTCCGACTTTGCGTAGTAGTAGATGCCTCTTTTTACCATATCCTCCGGAACCTTGGATTCTATGATGGTGAGGGTCTGCTGGAACAGCTCCTTTCGCAGGCTCCATTTCAGAAGCTCCGGAATGGACAGGGTGTCGCCGCGCAGGAGCGCGCCGTAGTCGGAGGTGATGGCGTTGATAATGATCTGCAGATAAATATTTCTCTCTTCAGGGGCACATTTGGGATGCTGGATCGTATTCCGGATCACGTTGATGCCGCAGGCGATCAGATTCACGTTGCAGAGCGAAATGCCCTCGTCTACGCAGTCCATGCCGTAAAACAGCCTGTCCGCGTCGGGATCGGTCACATCCATGGAATTCCAGTAGGATTTTAACAGATCGGCCTTGCCATAGTTGAGGAACAGGTCAAGGCCGGTGATCAGGTTCCGGATCTCGTAGCTTTTGATCATATTAGAGACTTCGCCGAAAAATCTTCCGGGATACCGGTGGGAGTTGATCAGCCCCTTCACGCTGCAGCGAAAGCCGGTCCTGTTGTTGGTGAGCAGAAAGGTTGAGATCAGGGTATTGCCATCGATGGCGCCAAGACCCTGAATATCCATGTAGATATTGACGTCGGCCCGTTTGTCATGCAGCGTCTGCCGGACAATGGAGTCGATGGTTTCGATGGACATGCTGGAGTCAGACGGGATCGGGATAAAACGCATTGCGGCGTTTTTGTTTTCCTCCAGCATATGCATTTTGTAAAAGGAATCCATCTTGTTATAGATGTGATAACTGATCCATCTCTTTTCATCATTGGTCAGACCGGACAGAAATTCTGTGTGAAAGCGTTCAGAAAAGGCTTCGTCAGAGGTCAGCCTGGAAAACAATTCCCTGTATCCCACATTTCTCGCATATTTAGCCTTGAACGCGGATAAAAGCCCTGTGAGCTCCGCCTGCCGGTCGGGGGATACGGGTTCCGCGATGTCGAGCATTTCAAAGTCCACCTGATTCATAAATTCTGCGATACGGTAATTCAGGAAATCATACTCGCTCATGCTGTCATACTCTGTTACGCCGTAGATTGCCACATCGGATAACGTGGTAGAATACTCGGCGTCGCTCCGGATCCCTTCGGCGGTGCCGAGCATGACGATCTCATCCACCTGATACTGTGAAAGGATGTATTTGATGCCGGCTTCGGCAAGGGAGATGCCGGTGGTATACGCGTGAGTACCGGTAGGGGTTTCACACATATAGTAGCCGATGTCCAGTCTGTTCTTTGTTTCGGAAAGGGTGGTTAGAAAGATATTTTTTTTCTTTTTCATAAATTCCTCCTGATCATTCTTTGTAACGACTCAGCAGGTCTGCGCATTCACTGCGCAGACCGTACCAAAACAGTATATGTTGCCATGCAGTTATCATACTTTTTGATAAGCGGCGGATCGTTTTACGTAATAGCACAGCATCGCTGCCTGTACGGTCTGGGAGAGCAGGGAACTGATCCAGACGCCCCAGATCCCGGCCTTTAATCCGAGTACCAGAATGACCAGGGCAGTCAGGTTGACGCCGGCAAAGGATACGATGCTCGCTACCATAACCTCCTTCATGGCACCCACGCCCTGGAGGCAGCCGCAGTAGACAAATTTCAGGGTCTGGCTTAAGGTGATGATCCCTATGAAGATACAGGAAACAGCCCCCATTTTGACAAATTCCGGATCCTGGCTGAAAAATCCGAAAAACCATCGGCCGCCCAACATGATGATGGTGGCGAGGGCAAGGGCTGTGCAGATCCCCATCCGGATCAGCTTCTTTTTGAAGGCGTGCATTTGATCGATATCAGACGCTCCGAAGCTTCTTCCCACGAGGGCCACGCCGGCGGTCTGGAAACCGGTACCGAGTGCCATGTTCACATTTAAAAGGTGCATGCCGATGGAATATACGGCCATCTGGTAGGATCCGATCCGTGCCACGATTCCCGCTATGAACAGGAGGGAAAGCCGCATGACCAGGCTGTCCGTGATGCAGCTCTTCGCAAGCTCGGCAATCTCGGAGAGGGAGCTTTTGGTCATGTGATACCGTTGTCTGATGCAGTACGGGATATTGACAAACATGTCTTCCTTCAGGATGAAGAAGAGCGTCAGAATGGCCGCGGCGACGGTTCCCATTACGGTGGCGATGGCCGCTCCTGCATATTCGAGCCTCGGGAAGCCCCAATGTCCTTCTATGAACAGGTAGTTACAGAAGATATTGACCACACAGGAGATGACATTGGACGCAAAGGTAAGCTTGGTCTTGCCGCAGCCCCGCAGCGCGGAATTCACCGCCATGAAAAACATATTGAAGATCATGCCGCCCATGACGATCCGGAAATAGATAACGGAGTGTTCAAGGGTATCCTTCTGGTTGGCGAAGGCGATCATGATCGGGCGCGCCAGCAGCACGGAAAAAACGCTTGCAATCAGGCTCAGGATAGCAACGAGCTTCAGGATATGGTCGAGAACCCTGTTGGCCGCATCCCTGTCATTTTTTCCAACGTATCTCGCGACCAGGGATGAGGTTACGGTGTTGAGCGCAAAGAAAATGGAAAAGATGAAAAGCCTCGGCTGATTGGTGACGGAGACTGCTGAGATCGCGGTTACGCCCAGGGCTGAAACCATCTTGGAATCAATAATGCTCGCGAAGGTGGTGAACAGGGTTTCCAAAAAAGATGGAATGCCTATGTTCAGGATTTCTTTGGATAAATTCGGTTTATCGGTGGACATTTTTTAACTCCTCTGTTTTGATGTGTATTTGGCCGGTGCATGACATAGCCTGAATCATTATAGCATAATTGTTCAAAAAAAGCTATATCGTAAGGGTTAAACGATTCTTAGGGAGTCTGTATAATGCTTGTGTATATTGGCAGCGTTTACGTTTAAGAAAGATCGCTTTTCTCAGTTTCTCAGTAATACATTTTTGTAGAAAAACTTGCACTAGGAAAATGGGTTGAGGGCTGTTTGATAGTTACAATAATTTACTTGCGCACAGACTTCGCATGAGGTATGATATAGAGAGAATGCGTGTTACGCTTTTGTTACGCGCTGTGTGATATGGTGGTATCATGATCAAAATAGCGTGAGAAGCCATATGCAAAGGAGGAGTGTTATGCAGGTTCCGTTTTTTTCAGCGTTTATTATGAATATATCCGCCTACTCTCCAATGTTTCTGATCGGAGACGCGATCGAGAGTTTCTTCCAGGATCTGGT
This sequence comes from uncultured Clostridiaceae bacterium, assembly GCA_946185495.1. Lineage (GTDB taxonomy): Bacteria > Bacillota > Clostridia > Lachnospirales > Lachnospiraceae > CAG-590. Next base: position 9,617 of record CAMHJT010000100.1, read on the forward strand.
TGAGAACTATATCTTTGCGATCTTTTATTACGTGGAGATCGCCTTTTTGTACGCGATGAAGCTTCTGGAGAAGATGATGATGATCTTCACGGGAGAGGCGCCGGTGGTCTATAACGGATCGGAGAGCT
>CAMHJT010000101.1 GCA_946185495.1 uncultured Clostridiaceae bacterium
CTGCCTCCGTCGTGCCGCCTGCTGCCTCCGTCGTGCCGCCTGCCGCTTCCGTCGTGCCGCCTGCTGCCTCCGTCGTGCCGCCTGCTGCCTCCGTCGTGCCGCCTGCCGCTTCCGTCGTGCCGCCTGCTGCCTCCGTCGTGCCGCCTGCTGCCTCCGTCGTGCCGCCTGCCGCTTCCGTCGTATCGCCTGCTGCTTCCGTCGTATCGCCGCTCGCTTCCTCCGTTGTATCGCCTGCTGCCTCCGTCGTGCCATTCGCTGCTTCTGTCGTGCCGCCTGCCGCTTCCGTTGTATCTGCTTCTCCGACACCAATCGTTACCGCTGTCACCGGACTTGCCTGATGATTCGCATCCTCCGCATAGCGCACCTCATAACTGCCGGCTGCCAGATCCTTCACGGTATCCCCTGTAACCGGTACAAACGCGTCTGTTCCCGCCTTCCTGTATTCCATCTGATCCGACACACCGCGGATCATGCCGTCCGACGCCGTCTGCGTGCTTGCATTCACTGCTTCAAGGCCTGCCGGTGACACCGGTACTGCCTTTTTAATCTCATAGCTCACCGGTTCGCTCTCCAGCCCCTTGTAGGTGTCTCCCTCTGCCACCAGGGCCTTCACAAACCATGTGCCCGCCTGCGCCGGCTGTGTCCCACTGTAGGTTCCGTCCTTCCGGTCACTGTACTGGAAGGATACCTCGCCGTATTTCGCCGCTGCGGCAGGTACTGCCGGCGTCTCTCCGTAAACCCAGTTCTCCATGGTCAGCGGCGTCACAAAAGCATTCTCATTCTTCGGAACAATCTTAAAATTCTTTACCGCCTGGCATTCATGATACAGCGCGCTTTCCGGAAACGTCGCGCGTACCGTATATTCACCGATTTCCTTCGGACATTCAGCCGCGTAAGCGCTATCCGGCTCCGCCTGTTTCCTGTATTCCAGCACTGCCTCGCCCGGATTGGTCTCGCTGGCTGCCACAGGGGCAATATCCGCTCCTACCGTGTACTGATCCTCCACCTGCACCGTACCGCTTCCGATTCCCTTGCGCACGATCAGGTGTGCCACTGCGGTCTGCGCGTGATAATGCGCCGTCTCCGCTGTCTCCGCCTGGAATGTAAATTCTCCGGCCTCCCGGACCGTCAGCTTGTGGTCCCCCGACAATTGTCCCTTTCCCTGCGTCAGCGAATACACCGCGTTTCCAAGCTCCTCCGGTATTTCAAACAAATCCAGCTCGTCAATGGAAATCAATTTCCCCGCGTAATCCACACTCCTGTTAAATGCCGTAATGCCCAGCACACCCTTTGGATGATTGGCCACAAGGATTGTTCCTGTGTGGTAATCCTCCGGAAGACCGGATGCGTCATAACCAGCCAGCTCCTCCACAGACGGATCGAAATTCCATACAAACGTGTTGGTCTGGTCCGGAAGCGGGTTATACTCCGCAACGCTCCACACCACCGGAACCTCGATCTCCTTTGTGCCGCCTGCTGTCTCCACCTCAACGGCCGCCCGTTCCGGAAGCTCAGCTGACTGGACCGCCTGCTCGCCGTTCTTGTAATCTCCGCTGAAGGTCACCGGTTCCGGCGCTTTCACACGGATAATGGCAGGCAATGTTTTAAACCGGTAAGTTACTGTCAGTGTGCCGTCCGCGTTTTTCACCGCCTCTGCCGCTTCACCGTCCACCGTCGCGGCAATCCCTTCCGCAAACGCGTAATTGGCGTCTGCCTTCAGCACTGCCTTCATCACATATTCCGTATTGGACGCGGCGTGCTCCCCTGCTGCCGTCCCGTCTTTTTGCGTATAGGAAACCTGCGGCTCCCCGTCCACGCCCTCTGTCTGGCAGGCCAGTCCCGTGTCAAAGGCGTCCCCCTTCTTCGGAACCATAAAATCCGTCAGATCCACAGCGGAAATCTGCCTGGCCGTCACAGTGAGCACTGCCTCCTGCGCGCCCGCGCGGTATTTCCCGTTTTCCGCAGTCGCCACATGAATGCGGTAATCACCAATATTTGTAAATGTGAGCCTGTCCCCTTCAATCAGTCCGCTGTCCATCGGCTCCGCTACAATCGTAAAGGTTTTCTCTCCGCAGCCGGTTCCAAACTCAAACAGGGTATTCAGGTCAAAGGTCTCGCCACTGAACGATACCGAACGGTTATGCGGCGTAATTTGTACATCCACCATCACAATCCTGAAATTCTGCTCCGCCTGGCATCCGTGGTACAGGGCGGTGGCCGGGAAGGTCGCCCTCACCGTGTACGCGCCCTCTGCCGTTGGAGGCTCCGTATCATAATAGTCATCGGGATCCCCCTGTCCCTTGTATTCCACAATCACATGATCGGTTCCATTTGTCGCGCTCGCCGCCACAGGGGCAATGGCCGTTCCCAGCTCATACTGCGCCTCCACCTGTACGCTGCCGCTGCCGGCTCCCTTTTCCACCATCAGGTGGGCTATGGCAGACTGGGAATGATGGTAGGCTGTCTCCTGTGTCACCACGCGGAAGGTGAACTCTCCGGCCTCATTGACCGTCAGCTTGTTGTCTGCCGACAGGGTGCCCTCCCCCGCCGTCAGCGTATAGGCCGGGCTGCCCAGCCCGTCCGGTATCGTAAACAGGCTTCCCATGTCCACCGCAATCGGCGCTCCCGCGTAAACCACAGTCCTGTTATAGGCAGTGATGTCCAGCACATCCCGCGGGCGGTTGGTCACTGCCGTCGTTCCGGTGTAGTACTCCGCCGGAAGCCCCGCTGTCACATAACCCTGTAATTTCTCGTCAGCCGGATCGAAGCTCCATGTAAATGTGTTTACCTTCTCCGGAAGCGAATCATAGGACGCGACGCTCCAGGACGCTTCCACCTGGATCTCCTTCGTGCCGTTTCCGTCCTCCACCACTACCGTGATCTGATCCGGAAGCTGCGCCGCATGCGCCGCGTCATCCGCATTGGCGTAATCACCAGACAGTGTCACCGGCTGCGGAGCCGTCACGCTCAGGATTGCCGGCGCGGTCTTAAACTCATAAGTGACCGTTATCGTTCCGTCCGCGTTTTTTGTACATGAGGCAGCGTGATGTCCGTCCACTGTCGCGGCTACGGTATCAGAAAATGCGTGATTGCCATCTGCCTGCAGCACCGCTGTCATCACATATTCCGTATTGGAGGAAGCCGTGGCTCCTGCCGCTCCCCCGCTTTTCAAAGCATAGGTGACGGAAGATATTCCAGCCACGCCCTCTGTTCCGCAGGTTAATTCGGTATCAAAGGCACCGCCCTTCTGCGGCAGCGTCAGTCCCGTCACAGCAACAGAGGCAACCGGCTTCTTCGTGATGGAAAACGCCTTCTTAGCCGTCGCGCCGCCCAGCGACACCTCCGCCACATAGTTTCCTGCAGCAGCCGGAGCGCCTGCCAGCGCCGCTCCTGCGTGCTCGGTGCTGCCTGCGGCCGCTGCGGGGTAGTAGGCAACCGCCTCATGCGCCTGACCTGTGACATGATAAATCCCGTCTGCCACAGTGGCGGCGTAGGCATCTCCTGTATATTCGCCTCCCTCCGCGGACAGCGTCAGCATCACCGCGTTCGATTCCCCATAATGGGTACAGGTGCCCTGACTGGACGTACAGTACGCCTTGATCTGGTTTCCCTGCGCGGCATAATGCCATGCATGTTCATGGTTAAGGGTATGCAGCGCTCCGTGGACATAGGTAATGGAATAATTTGCCGCGCCCTTCGTGGTTGCCGCCGAGGACGGCGTGATCGTTCCCGCAGAAGCGTCCCCTGTCAGCGTGATTCCCGTCAGTGTGTCTCCGGCTACCAGACCGGTCGCAGTTACCTGATCTACCGATGAGGTGATCTGGCCATTGTTATAAATGCTCTGGTCTATTGCGGTGATCGTCAGGGGTTTCGCCGTGATCGCCCAGGAGTTTGAGGGAGTGCCTGTGTAGTTTCCTGTTCCCTCCACCTTCACGGTATAAGTCCCCACATTTGTTCCCGTCAGCGCGCTGTCCGCAGCAACAATGGAATAGGATGCCGGGGCGGACAGCACTGTTGTCCCATCCTTGACAACTACCGTCGGCGTAATCGCCCCGCCATTGTACACAAAGCTGCCATCCGTGTCCGTCTCGTTTTCAAAGGATATCATGCCACTTGTCAGCTGCTTCGGCGTGATCGCCCATGTTTTTGTAATCGTGCCTGTGTAATTTCCTGCTCCCTGCACCTTCACGGTATAAGATCCCACATTTGTTCCCGTCAGCGTGCTGTCCTCAGTAACAACGGAATAGGATGTCGGGGAGGACAGCACTGTTGTCCCATCCTTGACAACTACCGTCGGCGTAATCGCCCCGCCATTGTACACAAAGCTGCCATCCGTGTCCGTTCCGTTTGTAAAGGAAATCATGCCGCTGGTAAGCGGCTTCGGCGTGATCGTCCAAGTTTTAGACGCGTTGCCTATATAATGAATGCCATCACCCTGAACTGTAACCGTATATGTGCCCACGTTCGTCGCCAATGGCACGCTGTCATCCGTGATGGAATACAGTCCGGCATCCGGATCCACCAGTACGCCTCCGTCTGTGACCGTCACCGTCGGCGAAATCTCTGAACCGGTATATACATAGCTGCTGTCAGTCAGGGTGAGCATATCTTCCTCCAGCCTGGAAAACTCAATCTTTTTCACACCGCTGACCTTGCCTTCTGTTTCCATAATATTATACAAAAGATACTTATCTTCCCTGACTTTCACTCCATGCAAGTCTGCGGTCTTTCTGTCATTTGTCCCGTTGTTAATAATCATATTCGTAAAGCCTTCAGGAAGACGTTTGACCTTATAGAGCTTTGTTCCGCCAGCCTCAGCCGTGGGAGAAGTCAGCAAAGAACCTGGATAATTTATATCATCCCCATTCCCATCCTTCGGTTTTTGCCCCTGATTATTCCACAGATAGATATATACATTCTCCCAAGCATTCGTATTCGGCACACGGATATATAACGCCCCGTCCACATATGCGGTTGTATCGCCAAGCATATCATCTGTAGGAGGCTCATCATGCTGAAGGTATGTTGAATAAAACATAGCTCCCAGGTCATGCTTCATTTCACCATCATTTATGATATAATATATGCCATTTTTAATCGAATCAGGCGTCACATCTTCAATCTCGTAGGTTTTCCTCTGGTAAGTAGAGGAATTACCTGTATAGTTCTTGTAAAATATGATCATATTCCAGCTTTCCAGCTCAGTTGTAAAATCATATGTATAAATATGATCCGGCGAATTTGCAACCGCCGTCATTGCTGCACCCGGCCAGTCTCCTGTACATTTTGTTTCCCCTGACCAGATATAAATATGAATATCTCTGGCCGGATCAATTGCCCACTCCTCCGGCACCGACACCCTGATCGTATACGTCTTCGCCTCCGCCTGCACACGCAGCGCCCCCACATTCACCAGGCCAAACACCATCACCAGCGTCAGCAGATAAGACATCACCCTTTTCCATGTCCTCTTCTTCATACAAAGCACCCCCCTTCATATATATGCTCCTCATAGATACTGCAGTATGTGAACTGTCCGGCCTGCGGCATAAAAAACAGCAGCTCTCCCGAGACCTGCCAATTTCTTACCTTTTTAAGTTAAACTGGCATGGAATCAAGCATTGCCGGAACAGAATATCTCTTGTACAGCCGCGATCAGCAGCCTTGAACGGCAAAACAGAATATTTGTCTATAATGCCTACTTTTACTATATTATACTCCTATTTTTCATACATTACAACCAGCTAAATATAGAAAAATTTAGATGTTATGCAGCAATATTTACTATTATACTCATGATTTGCCGCCACTATATGAACACTTTCACCAAATTAATCGGTATATTGGTGTTATCCCGTCTCTTCACCACAAGATATTGCACACGCTTTGCCAAAACAAAAAGGACTGTATGCTATCGTCCCGCATTACAGTCCTAAAAAATGATCTATATTTTTTTCACTTATCACCGGGGGATTCCGGCCGGCTTCCATCTGCGGTCAGAAGCACCACCCACGTATTTTTCACGCCAGTCTCAGAATAACCTGCCGTATTCCTCCTCCGTATACCTGTGGTAGGTCACATGCCCCATCTCTTCCTTCAAGCAGTACCGGTAAGCGTCCGGGCATCCGTCCTCAAACCAGACCACGCAATCAAAGCCGGGATCCGCTGCCATTCCATGACGGCCACGATCTTCCGGCTTGCTGCCGCCCTCTTTGGGAACGGACATGAAAGCTTCCGTCTTCTCACACCGCACATGCTCCGAGTACCTGTGAAATACCGCAAGCACCACCTCCATGGACACGCCATGCCGCGACACCGCCTCCACCAGATCATACAGAAATCCTGAATCCGGCGTATGCGTGTGGACATACTCCGCCACCTCCGGCGCAAGGGACAGGCAGAACCGCTCCCCCTCATTCCAAACTTCGACCAGTCCCGCGCCCCAGGCCGCCTCCCTGCCAAAAGCCTCCAGCAGCCCATGCATGCCAGAAACATCATAGCTTCCACCCGTCAGCAGGTTCAGCGACTCCAGCGGATAATACAGCCGGACCCGCTCCTTCCTGTAGCCCAGCTTGACCTGCTCCTCCTTGATCACATCCATTACATTCTGTGTCAGCTTTGCACAATCCATAAAAATCTCTCCCGAACGAACCTTTTCCAGCCTATATCCCATGCGAAAAAATGAAAAGTCCATGCTGTTTTACAGGCACAGACTTTTAGCGTTATTTTCAGGTTACTTTGTGATCTTCTTCGCCTTTTCCCTTCTGGCCTTCTCCTCGGCCTTTCCGGCCTTGCGCTCCGCCTTTGCCTGCTCCTCCTTCTCATATTCCTTCTGGAGCTGCCTCTGTTTCGAGCGCAGCTTCGCCGCAAAGCCCTTTTTCTGCGGAACCTCCTCTGCAGCCTTCTTCTTGCCCCGGATGCTCTTGACGCCGACAATATAAATGCCGCTGACTAAAACCTTAACCTCGCCCTTGGTGGGAAGCTCATCAAACACGCCGTCGTCACAGATCAGATTCATGATCTGGGGACCTGCCTTTACCTTGACGATGGGCATCTTCGCATTATGAAAACGCTTTGGCGTCTGCTCCATCACCATTTTCGGAAGCCCAGCCTCCTTCATCTTCATCATCTTCTTGTCGATGATCAACATGGACATCGTCTGGGCCGCCGCCATCATCTGTTCCTTCTGCTCTGTCTGTTTTTTCTGCATCTTGGTACCCGTCACGTAAAGAGCGACCAGAACGCCGGCCACAACAGCTAAAATGATCAGTGTTACCACCCATGGACTCATACTATTCTATTCTCCTTATCTGCTTATCAATGTGTAACTGCCCAGCATGCGCTGAACAGTTTCGCAGCGGGTGAAGCTTACGCATCGTGATTCACCCGCTGCACGGCAAAATCTACTATTGGGACACTGCCTGCGCAGGCCTTCTGAGTAGTTACATCAATGTTACAATTGCTCTTTCCGGATCGTCTCCTCGATCCCGCTCCGGATACGGGCGCCCGCCTTCCGCCTCTCCTCCTTCGGAAGATCCTTCAGCAGGACAGGTTCGCCGTAAATCACCTTCACGTTTCCCTTCCGGATGGAAAAACCCGGCCTTGCCTCTAAAAGCTGGTCCGTCCCGATCAGCGTTACCGGAACCACCGGACACTCCGCCTTCTCCGCGATCTTCAGGCTTCCCTCCTTAAACGGCAGAAGTTCGCCCTGGCTTCTGTGCCCCTCCGGAAAGATCACCAGGCAGTTCCCCTTCCGGATCTGCTTCGCCCCGTTCTTCACCATTTCCATGCCGGAGCGCAGATCCTTCCTGTCCAGAAACAGACAGCCGATATGATCCATCCAGCCGGCAAGCAGCCGCATCCTCTGCATTTCCTTCTTGGCCACAAAGCCGGGGCGCCTGCCGCTGGTGACATAGATCACCGGAATATCGGAAATGCTCCGGTGATTCGACACAAATAAAACCGGCTCGTCCGGGATGTTTTCCACGCCCTTGACCTCAAGCTTCACCTGAACGAGAAACAGGATCACCCGGAATACCCCGTCCACAATACGCTTGCCAATCCTGTAGCGAAGCTGTGGCATCACAAGCCCCAGAAGCCTGAGCAGCAGATGGACGGGAAACATCACCACCAGAAATACAGCTAAAAATCCTAATACCAAAATTGTCCGCATCGTCATTCCTCATTCGTGCCCATTCAGACCGGTCTGAACAGTTACGCAGCGGGTGAAGCTAACACATCCTCATTCACCCGCTGCATGGTTAATCGTACTATCCCGGCATATCCCTGCGCAGTAAAGCCCGTCAGCGCCTGACAGCCGCTATGTTTCTTTTATCCGGCAAACAACCCGCTTCCTATCTGTCAGCAGGATGCTTATATCTTCCATAAAGATTACACATATCAAACAGGCGGTGAGCTACATAATCGCTCATCTCTTCGTAACGGAATCTCCACGCCCAGTTGCCAACGCCGACGCCCGGCGTATTCAGCCGCGCCCAGGAATCATGTCCTAAGATATCCTGCATCGGAATGATCGCCATGTTGGCCACAGAAGCCAGGCAGGCGCGGATCATGATCCAGTTCACCTCATGCCCGTCTGTCGCAAAATATCTTCTCAGCTTATCACGGGAGGACTCGTAGCACTTCTGATACCAGCCCACCATCGTGTCATTGTCATGGGTTCCTGTGTAGCATACACAGTTGCGGATGAAGTTGTGCGGCAGGAAGCTGTTCTCCTCCGGATTCTCAAACGCGAACTGCAGGATCTTCATTCCCGGCAGCCCGAACTTATCCCTTAAGTCGATCACAGACTGGTCGATATCGCCCAGATCCTCGGCAATGATCGGCATCTTCTCGCCGATAGCCTGCTGCAAATGCGTAAACAGGTCGTCGCCCGGCGCCTCCACCCATCTGCCGTTGAGCGCTGTCGGATCGCCATACGGCACCGACCAGTAACGGTCAAAGCCTCTGAAATGATCGATCCGCAGGAAATCAGTCAGCTCAAGCTGATGCTTGATCCTCTTGATCCACCACTTATACCCTGTCTTCGTGTGCTCGCTCCACTTGTACAGCGGATTGCCCCATACCTGTCCGTTCTTCGCGAAATAATCGGGCGGTACTCCGGCTACCGTATTCGGGTATCCGTCGCTATTTAAATCAAACAGCTTCTGGTTGCTCCATACATCCACACTGTCCCACGCGACAAAGATCGGCACATCGCCCATGATCTTGATGCCCTTGTTGTTGGCATATTTTCTAAGGAAATTCCACTGTCTGTAAAATACAAACTGGATGAAACGGTAGTACTCCATCTGGTCTGCCAGCTTTTCCTTCCACTCCTTCTTCTGCGCGGCGGTCGGCTTCTTCAGGGAATCCTCCCACTCATACCAGGGCTTGCCCCCGAAATAATCCTTGCCGGCCATGAAGAGCGCGTAATCCTCCAGCCAGTCGGTCTTCTTTTTAAATGTCTCATAGTCCGCCATCAGTTCAGGATTCGTCGTATAGTGATCCTGATAGTTCGGATCCTTGAACCTGTGGTACGCCCTCCACAGCAGATCCGTCTTAAATCCGATCAGCCTTCCGTAATCCACCCTGCAGGGATCCCACTGCGGCATCCCCCAGAAATCCTCATCCCATACAAGGCCTGCCATTTTAAGCTCATCCAGGTCAATGAGCAGCGGCTGTCCCGCAAAGGA
>CAMHJT010000102.1 GCA_946185495.1 uncultured Clostridiaceae bacterium
ATCATCGATCAGGAGGCTTACCTGATGGCGGTGGCAGAGGCGGGCGGACAGGTATCCCAGGAGGAGATTGACGCCAGCAACGCGCTGAAGGAGGATTTTCAGCGGAGGCATATCCTGGATGGGAGTCCCCAGGTGCACCAGGAGATCTTTAAGACCCTCGGACAGATCACCACCCGCAATAATGAGCAGATGGCGCTGGAGACGCGGAAGTTTTTGAACAGCTTTCAGGCAGACGATCCGCAGCGGGAGAAAAAGGCGTACTGGCTGGCCAGGACCTCTAAAAGCGGCATGCTCGTGCAGAAGATCAATTATTTTGCCGCTGAGCTGCAGTATGCCTACAGTGAGGCAGGCTCCATCACAGAGCGGATCTGGGAAGAGGCCGGGATCACGGAGGACACCACGATGGAGGAGTACGCGGCGGTCTGCGGCTGCAAAACTCCGGCGGAGGTGCAGGAGTTTTTGGAGGCGAAGGAGGCTGCGCCGGATGCAAAGGTGATCGCTTTATTTACGGCCAGGATGAGGGAGGATGATCCGGAGGCGACAGACAACCAGGTGCGGATGATGATGAAGGAGGAGGTTGTCACCTATCGATACAAGAACTGGATCAAAGAGGGCGGAGAGGCGTATTATCAGTCATCTACGCTGGGGCGGGATGAGATCCAGAAAGCGGCGGAGAAGAACGTCAGCGAGGTCTCTACCAGCGGCATCAAGGAATGGATCACGGATGAGGGGGAGCCGCTTGCAAAGCAGATCGAGGCGGGAAGCTACGGCGTACTGATGGCGGAGTTTGGAGAAAAATACGACGGTATCGCCGCCCTGATGGAAAATGCCGACAAGAGAAAGAAACAGATGCCGAAGGAGAATATCCCGCGGCAGATCAGGGAGGTAAAGGCGACGTATAAGGCGCAGACCGACCTGGAGGACAAGCTGTACCTTTACATGCTCTATGGGGCAAAGAACAACAGCATTAATGACGCCTATACGGATGTCAACGCCTCGGAGGCAGGACCGGATCCGGTGAAGCAGGCAATCTATGAGGGGGCCGGCGTTCCCGTCCGGGAGCTGACCAAGGAGGAGGACGCGTTTGCCACGCAGTTTGAGCGGCAGGTGATGTTAGACCTGATCGGCGATGGATCCAGGGAAGCCATGGAGAAGGGTATCCGGGCATTTTCCGTGATCCGCGCGCTGAATAACTATGAAAATGGCAAGGTGTATAAGGAGTGCTACGACAAGCTGCTTAAGGATGATCCGACCCAGGATCCGAAGCTGCTGGAGCGGAACGCCCTGTATATGGCGTATACCAGAAACACCCAGGCAAGCTATATGTATCAGGTGCTCAACGGGCTTGCCATGGGATACAATGACCTGATCCGGCTGGATTACACGGACGATCTGGGAGAGGAAAATGTCACCTATAAGCACAATGATATCGTGAAGGACCGCATGTTCAAATCCCTCGGTCTGGAAGACAACCCGAACATGACCATGGCGGCCTATGCGAAGAAGATCGGATTCAAGCCCTATGAGGCGAAGCTGTTCTTTGCGGAGATGGAGTGTGCGCCGGAGGATAAGGTGACTGACGCCTACCGGCAAAAGATCCGTAGGGACAAAGGGGACGCGGAAGCGGAGGTGTCACAGAAAGAGCTCATGGATGAGATCAAGCAGGACTATACCTTCCAGCTTTCCCAGAGTGTTTACCTTGCGGGTTTCAAGGGACAGTCTGACAAGTTCCAGGCCTATTACTCGGAAAAGATGACGGTGGATTACTATCTGACCTTGATGGAGTACACCAATGACCAGAAGAACGCTTACTATCAGGAACACAATTGTACTGCGGAAAGCAGCATCAAGGAGACGCTTCGCAGGGAAATGACGGTGGAGCAGTATCTGAAGGTGCAGGGGATCAAGAAGCGGAAGGACATCGACAGCTTTCTTGCGGAGCATCACTGCGGGCTGGATCAGAAGGTGCCGGAGGATATCCAGGTGTCGGATGAGGAGGTCAAGCGCGCCGGCCTTGTGTTCATGAACGAGGTGCTGAACACGCCGGAGCTGGCGGTGAAGTGCATCCAGTTCCAGACCACCAACGCCTTTGCCAATCAGTTTGAGGTCTTCGGGGAGAAGGCCGCCTATGAGAAGGCCAAGCACATGACAGGCCTTGGGGAGACGCCGCAGCTTCCGGAAAAGGAAAACAGGACAAGGGAGGAGCTGCTTCAGGAAAACCTGGGAAATCCAAACCTTACGAAGGAGCAGGCTGAGAAGAAAACGGATGAGCAGGTGGCTTACCAGAAGTGGGCCGCAGATGTGGGAAAGAAGGAAAATGAAAAGCAGTTCAAGGGCAATGTCATCCAGGCGTTTCAGGATTCCATGTCTGCCGTTGCCAGCAAGACCCCTCTGAAGATGCGGGAGGATCCGATGATCGCAGGATTCTTTGACGACAGGGTGGCGGAGTCCAGCCCTACCTTCTTAAAGGGCGTGCTCGTGGAGCTGGAGGCCACCGGAAAGGGCAGAAAATATACCAACGAGGCAAAGGAGCGCAGCGGCAACAGTGAGGCTTATGAGGAGATGGTATCTGCGTTAAAGACCTACCATGAGAAAACGGCCTCTAGGGACAAGGCCGGCCTTGCGGACGCGAGGAAGAAGCTTAAGGACAAATGCCTTGCCTACATCGGCGGCAAGGAGAAGGTGCGCAGCCGGGAATTTGGAAGGGTACGGTTTGACGCGGCGCTTGCTGTCCTTTATGATATCATGCCGAAGAAGGATTTCCAGACGCTCCTTAACGGGATCAACCGAAAGCGCGAGGTCCGGGCGGGGCATAAGGATTTTGTGTCCTTAGATACCTGCAATACGAAGTATGCGGAGATTTTTTCCGCGGAGGAGGCCAGAGAAGAGGAACGCCAGAGAGAAGCCGCGAAGCCCAACAGGACAGGGTTTCCGAAGTCCTATGAAAAGCAGTTTTTCAATGTCCTGAATGTCTTTGGCAAGATGCCGGAGATCAACGCGGATCTGGAGAGCGTGTTTGGCGACGGCATGTATGACATGTTCAAACGGATCGACAAGGACTTTGTGCCCATCGGGGGCGGACTGCGGGACAGGTCGCTGTCTGACCATGATTTTGCGGCGATCGCTTATGGAGCGACCCTGACCTATGGCGTCTCTGACTTAGATCCCAGGCTCAAGGATCCCAAGTACGCGCAGGATAAGATTTTGCTTACCGGAAAGGATTATACGGAAGCTTTAGCAGGCAGTCCCATCGGGACGCAGGCGGCCGATTACGCGCAGGTGATCGAGGGCGGCCGGAAAGCGGCTGTGGAGGCGCTTGCGGATTATGCGGCGGGAGATAAGTTAAAGCTTGCCAATATTCTGGCCTCCGGCATCCGTAATGTGGCTGCCATGTGCAGGCTGAAGGATCATGTGGATGACTCCTTTTACTGTCACGGAGAGATGGGACAGCGCATGGTGGATATGCTGGAACGGGATGAAGAGCTGAAAAAGCTCGTCACAGCCGAGTACAGCAACATGAAGGATGACATTTCCTATGTCGGAAGCATTACCCAGGCGGCGAAGATCCATGCGAAGGCTGTCAAGGCGCAGAAGGCGCTTGAAAGCGCGGCGGCTCCGGGGGCGGAACCGCTAAGCGCGGAGCAGAAGATAGAGCTTGCCGCGGATGTGATGATGCTCAAGGTACTCGATGACAGCAAGCGGATGTACCACAAGGAGATGGAGAAGAGCCCGAATTACCAGAAACGCGTGAAACAGGTGAAGGAGAACGCGATCAACCGGATGGACGAAGCCATCGCCATTGAGGACAAGGCAGAGCGAGAAAGGGCTATGGATGCGGTTGACTTAGAACGGCAGCTTGGTATTTTGGTGGCAAAGGATTTTGTCCGGAATGATAAGCTGCTGACCAGCCTGACAACGGATAAATCGACGGCTGCCCTGCGGGAGAGCGTAAAGCAGATGGTGAAGGACGCGGGCCTCGGCAAGCAGTCGGTTCAGGAGATGCAGCAGAGGCTGAATGAGCCGAAGGTTGTGCAGAAGCTTTCCGCAATCACTTCAAAGGAGAATGAGAAGTCAGGAAAGGTGTTTACGGAGAGGAAACAGGCAGAACAGCGGGAGCGCCAGAAGCAGCAGGTAAAGAGGCAGTCCGGAAGAAAGCCGTCAGCCCACTAGACAAGAGGAAAGGTTGTTATTTAGATGAAGTATTATCGGGAACTCAAGGCGTACCAGAAATTACAGAAACGGATAGCGGAACTGACCGCCTTTCTGAACAAGCAGGATCCGGAGTTCGTGAAGCAGCACCAGGATCTGATGTACGCGTTTACCGCCCTGACGTCCAAGCTGAACTATCTGTATCGGGATGTGACGAAGCCCCGCATGGATGAGGTGCAGATAGAGGGGCTGAAGGAGGCTTACACGAACGCGAAAATGATGCTTGGCTTGATCAAGGATGATTATGTGGCCGCCTCCCAGGCGCCGAATAAGAATACGAAGCAGTTTGACGATATCGGCAGGATGCTGGACGATGATATCAATACCGTGAACAAGCTGGACGCGAGGGATTTCCTGACGCTTCCAGCCGCGGTGTATAAGGTTGAGAAGGAGACGAAGCGCGCTGATTATGTTGACGGCCAGTTCAAATGGCCGGGTTTTTATGAGTACAGTCGGATCTATCCGACCAGGCAGGAAGATGAAATCCTGGATGAGTTTGTCCGCAAGAGCCCGGAGGAGGCGGCAAGGACCTACCGGGAGGTGATTGAGAAGGATCCCCACAGGTATGAATACACATCGATCAGCGGCGTGGTTCCGCCGAACATCCGCAATACCTCAGATATAGGCAAGATTCACGCTTTTCTGGCGGAACATGGCGGGAAGCTGAGCTATGCGCAGGAGGTACGCCTGAGAAAGCAGGCGGAGGTGGCGCAGAAGGTACAGAACATTGAGCAGCAGGCTGTGGAAGCCATGAACCGCGGCGAGGAGATAGGAACCAAGGCGAAGGTACGGTCGAGAGGACCGGAGGACGCCCACATCGATGTGCATATGCAGCACCAGACCAGCGGAAACGGCTGCTGGTCCTGCGCGGGACAGCTTCTGGCAGCGAGCCGCGGGATGGGCGACGTCCGGCAGGAGGATATCCGGGGCTACCGTCCGAAGCTTGCGGATGATGAGGTTGTGGTGAATAATGACGATACGGATTACGCTTACAGCAACGACAGGGTAAAAAACCTGATGGAGATGGGAGATTCCGTCCTGGCCTTTGCCCCTAACTCGATGCTGCATGAGGTGGCGATTTCAAATTATTCGAGGGATATAGAAAAGTCCGGCATGTCCAGGGAGAATTATATTGACAACGCGGTGGCGCTGATGAAGAAGCAGATCCTCCACGCGATCAAGGAGGAGCATTCGCCGGTGGCGCTGCTGCTGCCGGGGCATTATGTGACGATCACCGGAATCAGCGGGGATACGATAGAGTATAAAAATTCCAGCAAAATGGACGCTGACACCGTCACGAAGGTTTCCCTAAAGGAGCTGGTGACGAAGGAATTTTCCAAGCCCACCAATGATCCAAGGCGGCTTGGGATGTTCCAGCTTTCATGGCTCTCCGATATCAAGCTGGCGGCGGATCAGAAGACGATCCATGGCGTGCCCAGCGTGTATGTCGAGATGGGAGAGGACGGCGAGGTGAAGCTTCCGCCGGATGATGTACAGAGCCTTGCGGCAGGGGAGATGATGTCCATCAACAGGAACGGGGTACGGATTCACCGCGGAGGCAGAGACGAGACCTCCCATATAGACAATTCCTATGACGCGCTGAAGGCGACAGGCGTACAGATTGTGGAGAAGGTCTACCTCCCGAAGAAGCTGAATGCGGATTATTTGCGGACGATGGCTGGCAAGCGGGATCCGGAGGAGGAGCGGAAGCTTTCTGAGGCGGATGAGAAGATCTATGGGATTCCGAAAGACCGCGAGGCAGCGAGGCAGAAGGTGGAGCAGGCGCGCGCGCGGTTTGTGGGCGTAGCCGGGCCGGCAGCAGGCGGGAACCAGGGACAGGAGCACGCGGCACAGGCAGGCGGGAACCAGGGGTCGGAGCACGCGGCGCAGGCAGGCGGGAACCAGGGGCCGGAGCACGCGGCGCAGGCAGGCGGGAACCACGGAGCGGAGCACGCGGCGCAGGCAGGGGAAAACCATCAGTCCTGCCGCCTTCGGAAAATCCGTGACCTGACGCGGAAGCTTGGAAAAGAAATGGACAAACACCAGCATTTTTACCTCCGTTCCCCGAAACAGGAGTACAGCGATATGGCAGAGTCGCTTGCACGGATTGCGGAGCTGGCGGACAAGGGGCTTGCCAGCGCGGCGGCAAAGGACGGGAAATTTACGGAGAAGGACGCCGCCCAGATGATGAAGGATATGGATGAGGCACTCCGCCAGGGACGGCGGTATCTGATGCTGAAATATAAAGAGCTGACAGATGATCCGAGAAGAAAGACAGATCCCGGTAAACAGAAAAATGAGCAGAAAAGGATCCGCGCGGTGCTGGATGCCTGCGAGGAGCTTGTGAAGCTGAAGGCACAGCTTTCAGGCAAGGAACCGGATGTTCCGCTTCCGGGGGAGCGCGTTGAGAGCAGGCTGCGGGAGCTTGATGGGTTCCGCAAGGCGATGGTGTCCGGGCAGGACAATCCGAAGCGGGAGCATGAGGCAACCTATCGGAACCGGATCGATATCCCGAAGGAGGCGATGGCACCGCTTAACCGCATGGAGGCAATCTTTGGGATTGAGCCGGAATACCTGAAGGAATTTGAAAACCCGAACTATTTCGGGAAGGAGAAAAACGGGGGTACGACCTTCCGGCGGATTAAGACCATCAATGAGTCCCTCCCGGCAATCGGGGAGGGGGGAAAGAATGACAAGCTTTCCAACAAGGATTTTGTGGCGCTGGCCTGCGCGGCCGCCACGACGAGGAAGGTGTTCGCGCCGGAAGAGGAGAAGCTTTCCAATATTCCGTTTGCGGACTGGCTGGGCAAGGATACCGCGTTCATAAACTACGGGAATACCTGTCTGGAGACATCGACCTCGCTGGTCTATGACCATGGCATGACGCCGCATATCCCGGCGGTGGAGCGGAGCCGGAATATGGCTAAAGACGCGATGCTGCAGTACAAAAACGGCAACAAGAAGCCGCTGGCGGAGCTCATCAGTGAGGGCATCACCAACATGGTGAGGAGTTCAAGGAAGGGAATGCTGTGGGCTGCTGAGACGAATCTTTATTTTAGTGAAATGTGCCAGCGCATGACGGCGATGCTTGACAGGGATCCGGATCTGATGAAGCAGGCGCTTCACGCGGGATTGGATCCGCAGGACATGAAATATATCCGTTCCATGGAACAGCAGGGAATGTTTGCCGCAAAGGAGAAGCAGTTATACGGAACCTTTCCTGAGCTGTCGGAGCCGGAGCGCATGGAGTGGTACACGGACTATATGACCAGCATGCTGTTAAATGAGACGCGCTATATGGACAAAAAACAAATGGAGGCTGACCAGACCTACCGGGAGAAGCTGAACGGGCTGCATGACAGCTGCGAACGGCGGTGGCTGAAGGATGAGGATGACCTGATCAAGGAGTTTGGCACAAGGTTCCAGAAGGATCCGGGCGGGAAACAGATCTACGAGGCGTACCAGAAGGAGGTCAGGGAGGCGCTGAAGAATGCGGCCGGGGAATACCAGGTCATGGACGCAAAAAAGGACGTGAACGCCAAATACATTGAAAAAATGTCAGAGTACGCGAAAGCCCAGGCTGATTTTGCAAAGAATTACCAGAACGCGCTTCTTGGAAGGAGGAAGGACGCGCTGGACAAGATGGATGAGGAACGTATCGCGCAGAAGAAGCAGCCCATGACGGAGAAGGAGCGTCTCGACGCCGCGATTGCCATAGAGAAGAATGAAGTGGAGCGCTACCGCGTAGCGGATTCCTCACAGGAGAGGGAACAGTTTGACAGGCAGAAGCAGGAGCTTTCCATCTTCCTGGCGGTGAAGGATGAAGCTGACGCGTTCCTTGGCAGCAGGGGAAACCTGCCGGGCAGGAGAGAAGATGTGATGCGGATCCGCCTTAATCTGGAAAATGAACTGCAGGCAGAGCACATGCCTAAGTCCATGGTCAGGGAAGCGATTGCGGATCCGGATATGGTGCAGCAGATCCGCGACAAGGCGTATGCCTATGTCAAGGGAAACGAACTCTACAAGCTCGGATCGAGGGATTTTTGCAGGTCCTTCCATAAGGACGGAGCCTTTAATCAAGACCTTCTTCCAGGACTTGGCGTGAAGGTTGACAGTTATATTAAAAACCAGAAGAAACAGCGGCAGCTCGCGAAGCAGAATCCGCAGGCGGGCGTGCAGAATCCGCAGACCGCGAAGCAGGAACCGCAGGCGGACGTGCAGGAACCGCAGGCGGGTGTGCAGAATCCGCATGCCGCGAAACAGAACCCGCAGGCACAGAGGGCCAGAAGCAATACCGCGCGGCGCAGGGACGCGGGAAAGCCGGAGGAGGCAAGGCCGCGCGCCAACAGTACGGGCGGAATGAGAAATGGGCGCTGATTTGGCCATACGGAAAGATTGTGTTGCGACAGAAGGGAGATCCTGATTTTATAGTTTTCTCGATCAATGGGATGGCAGAGTAATAAAAAATCCTATGAGATACATCACAAACGTTCCGGCTATGTGTCACGGCATAGTTCGGAACGTTTGTGATGTGATTGCCAGTTTTGCCGCGTATCTGTTCAGCAGCTTCTGAACAGATACGATTATCGTAACTACTCAGCAGGTGCTGAGCAGTTACGCAGCGGGTGAAGCTTGCGCATCCTAATTCACCCGCTGCACGGCAAAATATACTGTTTTGGCACGGTCTGCGCAGTGAATGCGCAGACCTGCTGAGTAGTTACCGATTATCACAAAAAAAGGACGGGCTGCATCAGATAATTGGTCATTTTTACAAAAATACAAAAATATCCTTGACAAGTTAGTGTATGCTAATTATACTATTTAGTAGTTAGTAAAAGCTAACTTCCTTTTTTGCTTATGGGTTAGTTAAAACTAACTATTATTTCGTTCCATAAGTTAGCGATTGCTAATATAATGAACAGGGAGGGATACTATGATGCCTCTGATTTATGCGGAAAAAGGGCAGCCGCAGATCATCAGGAAGATCGGCGGAAGTCCGGAAGTGAAAAAGCACCTGGAGGATCTCGGCTTCAATGTCGGCGGTCAGGTAAGCGTCATAAGCTCGCTTGGAGAGAACCTGATCGTGAAGGTCAAGGAGAGCCGGGTGGCGGTCAGCGAGGAACTCGCGAAGAAAATTATGGTTTGAGGCCGCGCCATGATGCAGGAAAGCGGCCTGCAGGAACGCGGGCCGTAGTGCCGGGGGGAGCAGCCTGCAGGAACGCGAGCCGTAGTGCCGGGGAACAGCCTGCAGGAACGCGGGGCAATGGACATGGCTGGATTGTTTAAAAGGCCGCGCCATGACAGATTGAAAAAGGAGGA
>CAMHJT010000103.1 GCA_946185495.1 uncultured Clostridiaceae bacterium
AGACTGAAAGTGAACATATCGAAATATCAGAATGATATGACATCATTTAACGGCAGTAATGATGTTCTCGTAATGCTGATCCATCTTGGATATCTGGGGTATGATATGGATACGAAGGAAGTGTTCATTCCCAATCATGAGATTCTGGATGAGTTTAAGAACTCAACGGAATCAGAGGAATGGCTTTATACATTTACTTCATTTAAGAAATCCCAAAAACTCCTGGATGCCACATGGGAAGGTAAGGAAGAGAAGGTTGCGGAGCTCCTTGAATGGTTTCATGACACTGCGGAAAATAAGACCTATAACAGTGAAGCGGCGCTCTCCTATGCTGTTCAGATGGCATACTATGCAGGGCAGAAATATTATACAACGATACAGGAACTGGACTCAGGCAAGGGCTATGTGGATCTGGTATATCTTCCATCACCCAAACACCCGGATAAGCCTGCGCTGCTGTTAGAGCTCAAGTATGATAAGACGTTAGAGACAGCCGCAGACCAGATCAGAAGAAGGAATTATCCGCAGAAATTAGAGCATTACAAAGATAACCTGCTGCTGATTGGCATTAATTACGAGAAGGATGTGGGCAGTACGGATACAGCCTATAAGCACCACAGCTGCAGTATAGAAAAGGGATAGCAGAGCAGCTACCCGCTTTTTTTTGTAAGCGACAAGTGCCCAAAATCCTGTTTTGTGAAAATGAAACTATCTCATTTCACACAAATTTGTTTGGAGAAATTTGCAGGATGTATGGCTTGAAGAGATGTACAATGATGATTAAGCGTGGACTGTGTGATACCCAAAAGACGGTTGGAATATGATAGGGAACATTAGGGGACAGAAAAAATTTTTCTTCTGTCCCCTATTTTGTTACGCATTTGATACGCTTTTTATGGTATACTATGCTGAAGAGTATTGAAAAGGGGTGCACGACGGTAATGACGCCTGAAAAAAGGAGCCGGATGATCCCGGATAAAAACGATCGTCTTTGAGGAGGAAAACATATGCCGAGACCGGGAGAGAAATTTGAAGACTACATAAAGAACCAGGACGCGAAGGGCGCTGCCGAGCTGATGTACAGGATATATCTGGATAGTTATCAGGCAAGAAAGGATGGGACAGTCGGACCTCAACAGGATGAGGGGCTGAATGATGTGAAGGAGTTCATCGACCGGATCACGGCACCGGTTCAGGGAGAAAAGGAAAAAAATATCGCGCCGGAGAACACTCAGTTTCTTCAGGCGTTTATGGATGAGGTCGCCCGAACATACTATGAAACTGCGATCAGCCTCGGAAAAAAGAGGGATGCCTGGGAGGAGAGGTTAAAAAGCGGAAGCATTCCCGAGGCGGAGCTCGTGAAGGATGAGCCGAAGACGGTGAAGAAGCTTGCACATGATATTGTTCTGGAAAAAGAGTTGGATGCGAATGTTGCCATCGATGTGTATCTCCGGGTTGCAGAAGGAATGCTTGATAAGTTCTTCGAAGGTCAGAAAGCGATGGACTATTATGATGATAATTCACAAAGGATCCGTGAAGAGGTGAAAAAGAAGAACGGGCTGTCCGACGATCAGTTTACAGCGTATGTCAATGATATGATCGATCGCAATCCGAGCACCAGCACGGGTTTCAAGGCAAGTCCGGCCGAATATAGGGAGGGGGAACCCGTATTTGAGGAGGTTCCCGAATATATCAGGGAGATACAGTTTTGCACCACGCCGGAGGAGTTGGACGCGTATGAGGCGACTCTGTATGAAACCATCCAGACCTACGAGAGGCAGGCTCAGCAGGTGAAATCCGGCGTAAAGGTGGCAAAACACCTTTTGAGAGAGCTGGATGCACTGGATGACGGGAAGGAAAAAACCGATCTTTATAAACAAACCCGTCAATATCTGGAAGAATTCACCCACCTGGGAGAGGACTATGTCGTAAACGATCCGGATGTCCGGATGGATATCGCCCCGGTGAGTTCGACAAACTACCCGATCGTAAAGCTTGCCTCGGACAATCTGGAAAAACCGGCAGATGCGTTCAGTGATGAGATGATGGCAAAGCTGAATGCGCTTGAAAAAGACGGGATGCAGAAGAATGGGGAATATCTTCATACGAAGAAGCTTACGGATATCTCCCGCAATATCTTTAATCTTGTCAGTGTGACAAAGGGGCGCAATGAAGAATTTGGTAAGCTGAAGCTTTCCACCGGGGATATTGAAAAATGTAAGAAGGCTATAGGCTATATCAATAAGCAGAGAAAGCTGAAGGGTGAGTTTGTGGCGGATGATTTTTTAAATCACACAGCCACCAATGCTTACATACAGACGTTAGATGAACAGATGCAGACCTTAAGCGACTGTCTGATCAATGACGGCGTGGATCAAAAGGTATATGATGACCTGATCAGGGGGATGATGGAGCAAAAGCGGCTCTCCCAAAGAATAATGATCGCGAAGCATCGGGATGACCGGAAGGCAATACAAAGATATACAAAGGAACTGGAGGATCATACAAGGAAGCTGGAGGAGAACCTGGAAAGCTGTCGGGAATTTGAAAAGACAAACAGGATCAGGCTCAATATCACCGGGGATAATCCGGACAGGCAAAAGCTTCTGGAACGGATTTACAACAATGTGAAGGAAAAACCACACAGGGAAGACAAGGAAACCCTTTCTTATGTGTGGGGCGTCCAGAGAAATGACCGCGACGAGATGTGGTTTGGATATACCTATCAGTTAAAGAACCTTCTGAAGGAAAATGGCAGCATGTTTAGCGAGGCGGACCGGGAACGGTATGGCTTCAATATCAGCGGCGATCTCAGCAGGGAGGAGGAAGCACGGGCCGAGAACTATGTGAAAAAGATCACGGAGAGCTGTGCCCATGGAGGTTCGCTTGCGGAGCTTGGTCAGCTTACGGAAAACCATTCCCGTAACGTGATAAAGGTATCTGTAAATGTGGGAAAGGATTACGATGAGATCTACCACTCGCTGGACGGGCAGGAGCATCAGGAGCTCAAGGCAAGATACCTGTTCAATCGAGGCGGCGGAAGGATCGATTTTGGCGCCATGAATGAGTATCGCATGGAGATCAAGGAAAAGCTTTTTGATTTTGTAAAGGACGATGCCAGACTGAAGCAGGTTGTGGATATAGATGACAGGACGCTTACGATAGGCACCCTTCTTCAAAAGATTGGGATCAGTGAGGCCGAGATGAATCGCTTTTCAGCTTTTCGAAAGGGTGAAGTCCACGCAGAGGATAAGGTATGGGATATATGCGCAGATTCCGGGCAGGCTTTAGAGGAACAGGCGGAGGCCAAGACGAGGGACGGGATCCAGATGTATATCACGGAAACTCTGTTCACGGTGTGGGAGAGCAGAGGAAAGGAAAAGGAGATAGCCTCTCTTTCCGACACTGAGAAAAAGTATTATGATCAGTGCAAGGATGCAGTGGATGATCCTGAAAACAAAAAACACCAGAACATCTATGCTCCCATTCAGGACTGGATCAGTACCTCCGGAGATGCGCTTGCCGAAGAGCTTTTCAAGGTGGTCACGGTGGAAAAGCTTAACCGGGCACATGCTGTTTTGGGAAGGGAAAAGCTGATGGGTGTTGACCCGTCTACGGAGATCGGACGGTTCTACCATAACAACCTCCAGCAGAAAAACACATACATCCGCGACCTGCTGCAAAAGGGGCTTGGCACCGGAGAAATCATAGAAAAAATCGTAACGGAAAATAAGAGCGAGAAGCTGAACAGTCTCAGTCCGAAGGACAGGCCGGTGAATTATGATACCTATATCGCCCTGCACACGGCGGGACGGGCGGGCGATACGCCTGAAAAGATGGTGGAGAATCTTGCAAAGGCCATGGCGGCACACGCTCTGAAAAAGATGGATCACAAGTTTAACGTGAAGCAGATCCATAAGGTTGCGGAGCATTACAAGGATCTGTATGATCTGGAGGTAATGAAAAAGGATCCCGCCATGCTGCGGGAAGTCCTGAGGGGAGAGGAGAGCGTCAGAAAATGCGGCAAGAGGCTGCGGGATGCCGTGTATGGGGTCAAGCCACAGGAGATCGACCGGTATATTGCCGACATGGGGATCCTTGCGGAGCATATGTGGAGCAGTGAGGGACGGAGCAAGGAGTATGTGAAACTCTGTAATGCTGTAAAGGAGGCGGCGGGATTAGGTAAAAAGAATCTGACTCCCGAGGAAAAAGCGGAGGCGGTCCGCAACGCCAATATCAACATCAGGAAGGCCGTGGAAGGCTATACAAAGGGAAAGGAAAAGACGCGGAAGACCCGGGACGGAAAAGCGCGCTTTGACAATGCGCTGGATGTGCTGGCCGTTGCCGCAAAATATGCGCCTGGTATGAACGTGAGCGTCAACCGGCTGCTTCTGGGCATCAATCAGGCGAGGGGTACGAAAAAGGAGGATGCGTCCTATCTAAACGCCGATACCCTTCAAAACAGGCATGGAGCCTCACGCGCGAAGAAGGCGAATGAGGGAAACCTGCAAAAGCAGAAGAACATTGGGACAGCTCATAAAAAAGGAGGGTAACTACTCAGCAGGTGCTGAGTAGTTACGCAGCGGGGGAAGCTGTCTCTGCCGCATAAAAGGAAAGGATGATCGATATATGAAGCATTACAAGGAGTTACAGGCATACCAGAAATTGAAAAAAAGAATAGGAGAGCTGACCGTCTTTCTGAATAAGCAGGATCCGGAGTTCGTGAAGCAGCATCAGGACATGATGTATGCGTTCACCATATTAAAGAGCAAGCTTGATCAGTTTTATATGGTAGATCCGAGGGGGAACCGCCCCCGGATGGATGAGCTGCAGATCAGGGAACTCAAGGACGCTTATACGGGCGCAAAGACGATGCTTAGCGTCATCAGGGAGGACTATATAACCGGCAAAACGGCGCCGAAGAAGGATACGGCGCGCTTTGACGCGCTGGACAGGATGCTGGAGGATGATCTTAAACTGGTGGAAAAGGTGGACGCGAGAGATTACCTTCCCCTTCCGGCGGCGGTGTACAAGGCGGACAGGGAGATGAAGCGGGCAGACTACGTGGACGGGAAGTTTAAGTGGCCGGGCTTTTATGAGTATACGTTTATTTATCCGAAGAAGCCCGAGGAGGAAATCCTGGAGGAATTTATCCGAAAAAGTCCGGAGGAGGTTGAAAGGACTTACAAGGAGGCGATCGAGAGGGAACCCCGCAGGTATGAATACACATCGGTGAAGAATGTTGTTCCGCCGGAAATCCGCAACACCTCAGATGTGGGGAAGATCCAAAGCTTCCTCGAGAAAAACGACGATAAGCTGAGCTTTAAGCAGAAAACGCGGCTGAAAAAGCTGGCAGAGGTGTCCCAGAAGGTACAGGCCATAGAGCAGCAGGCGGGTGAGGCGATGGACCGAGGCGAGGAGGTGGGCAGCAAGGTGAAGGTGCGCTCCAACGGACCGGAGGACGCGCATATTGACGACGTGCATATGCCTCACCAAAGCAGCGGCAACGGCTGCTGGTCCTGCGCGGGACTGCTTCTGGCAGAGAGCCGGGGGAACGGGAAGCTCAGACAGGAGGACATCCGGGGATACCGTCCGAAGCTCGGTGACGGTGATGTGGTACTGAATGATGATGAGACGGATTACGCCTACAGCAATGACAAGGTAAAAAACCTGATGGAGATGGGGGATTCCATATTGGCTTTCGCACCCAATTCCATGCTCCATGAGCTGGCGATCTCCAATTATTCGAGAGATATCGAAAAGGCCGGGATCACGAGGGAAACCTATATCAATAACACAGTGGCGCTGATGAAAAAGCAGATCCTCCACGCCATCAAAGAGGAGCATTCGCCGGTTGCGATCCTGCTGCCGGGGCATTATGTGACGATCACGGGGATCAACGGGGACACCATTGAGTATAAGAATTCCTCCAAAATGAATGCGGACCAGGTGCAGAAAATGTCTCTGAAGGATCTTGTGACAAAGGAGTTTTCCAAGCCGACGAATGATCCGAAGCGGCTGGGCATGTTCCAGCTCACATGGATTTCCGATATCAAGCTTGCGGCAGACCAGAAAACGATTCATGGCGTTCCCAGCGTTTACGCCCAGATGAAGGAGGACGGGGAGATTGAGCTTCCGCCGGAGGATGTACAGAGTCTTGCGGCAGGAGAGATGATGTCCATTAACAGGAAGGGCGTGCGGATCCATCGCGGCGGTGGAGACGAGCTGGCGAATGTGGACAATACCTTTGACGCATTTAAGAATGCAGGGGTACAGATGGTGGAGAAGGTCTACCTCCCGAAAAAGCTGAACGCACAGTATCTTAAGACGATGGCTGCCCAAAGGGATCCGAAAGAGGAGGAAAAGCTTGCCGAGGCAGATGAGAAGATCTATGGGATCCCAAGGGACAGGGAAGGGGCAAGAAAAAGGGTAGACCGGGCACGCGGCCAGCAGGTGCCGGAGGTGGAGAAGAACCAGCCGGAGGCGGAAAACCCCGAGGCTGCGCAGCCGGAGGAAAACCAGAAGCAGTCCAGCCGTTTAAAAACGATGCGCGATGTGGTAAAAAAGCTGGGAAAAGAGATGGATAAGCACCAGCATTTTTATCTGCGTTCGCCGAAACAGCAATATTCCAATCTCGCGATCAAGCTTTCTGAGATAGAGGAGCTGGCGGAAAAGGGGCTCGAGAGTGCGGCGGCGAAGGACGGGAAGTTTACGGAGAAGGACGCCGCGCGGATGGTCAAATGTATGGATGAGGCACTCCGTCAGGGACAGGCTTATCTGAAGCTGAAATGCAAGGAGCTGACGGATGATCCGAGACGGAAAAATGCTCCGGGCAAGCAGAAGAATGAGCAGGCCCGGATCCGCGCTGTGCTGGACGCCTGCGAGGAGCTTGTGAAGCTGAAGGAACAGGTTAACGGAAAGGTACAGGATGTACCCTTGCCGGGTGAGCGGATGGAAGGCGTGCGGGCTGAGCTTTCCGAATACCGCAGGATCATGGTATCCGGAAAGTCTGATCCGAAGCGGGAGCATGAGGCGACATACAAAAACAGGATTGATTTTTCGAAGGTACCGCTTGCGCCGCTCAACCGGTTAGAGGCAATTTTTGGAATTGAGCCGGAGTATCTGAAAGAATTTGAAGATCCCTCCTATTTCAAAAAAGAACCGAACAAAAGCACGACTTTCCGGCGGATCAAGACGATCCATGAGTCGATGCCTGCCATTGGGGAAGGAGGAAAAAATGACAAGCTTTCCAACAAGGATTTTGTTGCGCTGGCATGCGCGGCAGCCACGACGCGGAAGGTTTTCGCGCCGGAGCAGGAAAGGCTTGATAAGATCCCTCTGGCAAACTGGCTGGGGAAGGACGCGGCCTTCCATAATTACGGGCATAACTGTTTGGAGACGGCCACCTCTTTAGTATATGACCACGGCATGACGGGCCATATTCCGGCGGTGGAGAGAAGCCGGAATATGGTTAAGGACGCCATGCTGGAATATAAAAAAGGCAATAAGAAGCCGCTGGCAGGCATCATCAGTGAAGGGATCACCAATATGGTGCGCAGCTCCCGGAAGAACCTGTATGGCCTTCGTGACACAAACCTTTACTTAAGCGAGATGTGCCAGCGCATGATGGCGATGCTTGAGAGGGATCCCGAGCTGATGGATCAGACGTTAAAGGCCGGATTACAGCCTGAGGATATGAAGTATGTCCGCGCCATGGAGCAGCAGGGCAGGGCAGCTGCCAGGGAGAGAGAGCTGTTTAATACATTTCCGGATCTGTCGGAGGATGAACGGAAGGAGTGGTATACGGACTATGTGACCAGCCTGCTGCTGAATGAGTCAACCGCTCTTTGCCAGAAGGAGATGGAGCAAAGTCCGGAATATAAAAATGCATGGAAGGCGCTGAATGATAAATGCGATGCGCAGATCGATCAGATAGAAAGGGATCTGGAAGAGGAATTTGTTACAAAATTTCAAAAGCTTCCGGACGCGAAGACTTTGTGCGGCGAGATCCAGCAAAGCTGGAAGAAGGATGAAGCGCAAAATCAGGGAAATGAAAGCTTTGTGGAAAGAATGAAGGATTACGCGAAGGCGCAGAATGAATTTGTGAAAAATTATAAAGCGGAGCTGCTGGACAGGAGAAAGGAGGAGCTTGACCGGATGGATGCCGACCGCCTTGCGGAGAAGAAGCCTCCGATGACGGAGAAAGAGAGGCTTGACGCAGCGGTCAACATGGAAAGACAGGAGGTTGAGCGCTACCGTGTGGCGGACTCCCCAAAGGAGCAGGCACAGTTTGATAAGGAGAAGCAGGATCTTGGCATCTTTATGGCAGTAAGGGATGATGCGGAGACATTTCTGTCCCATGCCGCATCCCAGCCGTCGAAATACGGCGATGTGGAGCGGATCCGGCTTAATCTGCAGAATGAACTTCAGGTGAAGCTGTGTCCGAAGGATCCGGTCAGGGAAGCGTTTGCCGATCCGGATATGGTACAGTGGATCCGAGATAAGGTACAGACCTATGTCACGGGCAATCAGCTGTACAAGCTGGACTCAAAAGCATTCTGCGAGAGTTTATGCCAGGATGGGGATATCAGAAAGGGGGTCGCTCCCGGAATCGGGACAAGGATCGACAGCTATGTGAGGAAAGTGAAGGAGGAACGGCAGGCGGCCAAGCAGGTTGTGAATCAAGATCCGCAGGCTGTGAATCAAGGTCTACAGGCTGTGAATCAAGGTCCGCAGGTTGTGAATCAGAATCCGCAGGCGGCAAGACAGCAGGCTCAACGGAACAGAAGCAATACGGTACAGGGAAGAAAGAACGGAACACAGGAAGCAGTCAGACCGCGCTCGGCCAGTATGGGTGCCGGTAATGGATTGCGCTAAAAGAAAATCGGGATAATCAGCCGGTCTGCAGCTTGGCTGCACAGTCCGGGCGGGGGAGCGGCTCCCTCTTGTCCGGTGAAGACATAGATGAAACAGCGAGGAAAGGGGTAATAAGGATGCCAAACAGTCAGGATAAAGAAAAGGAAAACAGAAAGAGAAAGGAACTGAATACAGCGTATTTGAATATGCTGGAGAAAAACAGAGAGCTTCTCAACAAAACACGGGGCGCACAGAAGAATATCTATGACCGGGTCATGTTTGGCGTTGTGATGGGAGCCAGGGAAAATTCGACGGCCAATGTGACAAAGATGGATGTGGAGCTGCTTGCGAAGCATAAGCTTCCGGGGACAGAACAGACGGAAAAATTGTCGGATGAGATCCAGATGGATGCCCTTGGAGAATTTTTTAAGGATGGAAGCTTGGAGGGCATCAAGAAGTGCTACCAGTGTATTGCCCTCATCAAGGCAAAGGCGGCGTATGACATCGGAAAGACCTATCAGGAAATCCGTAATTCCCTGGCGCCGGAGGTGCCGGATGATACGGTCCGGGATGATAAGGCGTATTATCTCACCTGTATGTCCGATTGTATGGGGCTCTGTCTGAATGAAGC
>CAMHJT010000104.1 GCA_946185495.1 uncultured Clostridiaceae bacterium
GAGTTTAAGGGCGTGTATGACAGGGAGACAAGGGTGGTTTCCCGGTTTCAGGCGGTATCAACAGGAGGAGCCAAGAAGGCTGCCGAGATGGATTACGCGGTGGAGGATGACCGTGCTAAGCAGGAGATTGGAGAGATCTTATATCAGCAGCTCATGGAGGAGATCGAGCTTTTGGATGGTGCCAGCGAGCCGCTCGACCTTAATCAGGTCAATGCGGGAGAACTGTCTCCGGTCTTTTTTGGATCCGCGCTCAATACATTTGGCATTGAGACCTTCCTGAACCATTTTCTGAAAATGACAACTTCGCCGCTTCCGAGAATCTCTGACGCGGGGCTGGTCGATCCCATGAAGGAGGAGTTCTCGGCGTTTGTATTTAAGATTCAGGCGAATATGAACAAGGCGCACCGCGACCGGATCGCGTTCATGCGGATCTGCTCCGGCAGGTTTGACGCGGCAAAGGACGTTTACCATGTGCAGAGCAAGCGGAAGATGAAGCTGTCCCAGCCGCAGCAGCTGATGGCACAGGACCGTAAGGTGGTGGATGAGGCCTATGCGGGAGATGTGATCGGCGTGTTCGATCCGGGGCTGTTTTCTATCGGGGATACGTTGTGTACGCCGGGAGAAAAATTTGAATATGAAGGCATCCCGACCTTTGCGCCGGAGCATTTCTGCCGCGTGGTGCAGATGAATACGATGAAGCGCAAGCAGTTTGTGCAGGGCGTGACACAGCTCGCACAGGAGGGCGCGATCCAGATCTTTCAGGAATATACGGCAGGCATGTCCGAGATTATCGTGGGAGTGGTCGGCGTGCTGCAGTTTGAGGTGCTCAAATACCGCCTGGAGAATGAGTATGGCTGCGAGATCCGCTTAGAGCCGCTGCCCTATAATTTCATCCGGTGGGTGGGAGATCCGTCAACGGATGTCAATTCGTTAAAGCGAGTGAATGAGGTGAAGAAGGTCAAGGACATGAAGGGGAATCCGCTGCTGCTCTTTACGAACCAGTGGACGATCAATTCTGTCCTGGAGCACAATCCGGGGCTGGAGCTTTTGGAGTTCCGGAAGAATTAGAGGATCCGACAAAAACTTACGTCATAAGAGGTGAAGAGAGTAGGAGGGAGTTTACCCTCCTATTCGGTCTTTGAAAGGAATGGTGCAGGATTCACACCGCGATGGGTTTTTACATACCGGACGGCTTCCAATGGATGGTTCATTTACACTTCGGGCACGAGCTAAAGCATACTTTCGAACTAAGCTTGCCCTGCGCCTGTGTATTGGCTAAAGGGTAAATTACCTAACGGTAGAACATTCCGAGGAGCAGATCTACTTTCTTACGGTCCTGCGGGGACATTTCCTCTTTGAGCAGGCCGATCAGCAGGGTGGTTTCTTCTTTTGTGAAGTTCAGGTTCCGCTTGCCAAGCTCCTGGTTCAGGGACATAAATTTTGGCAGCAATGCCTCCGGCGAGGAGAATTGCCCGCTTTTCAGCAGTTCTTTGATGACCTGCTGTTTGACGGGGTGCAGCTTTTGAAATTCTTGGGAGGAAAGAAAGCTCTGAGCGTTCATGATGGTGGTCTCCTTTCATGTTTTATTATTTACAGTCATTTGCGAAACAGTGCACTTTTTTGTTCGGCTTTGTGCATGATATATATTTTTTTCAGGCTGACGTTCCTAATGCCGGCGAAAAAACATATATCATGCACAAAGCCTCCGCTTACATTTTGAGTTTCGTGATTACCTGTTTATTTAAAAAAACGGTCACATCTGCTGTGCCTGTTCTAAATCGTAGGCGGCCAGTATTTTTTTAATATTGGTCTCAAAGTCATCATTGGATGAAGAAGTTGGAAATCCGGAGGGCCCGGTGTAATCCATGCTGTCGGTATGATTGCTCATGTCCTGTGCATCGCCGGAAGGATCCATGCCGGTAGTGTGCTCGTAGGGATTCGCGTCCTGCGTTTGCCCGGCGGGATTCATGCTTCCGGCGTGCCAGACGGTTTCCGTGCTGCCTGCCTGCATGGCCTTTAGAAGGTCTGCCATGTTAAGTCCGCTCATCTGGGTCATTCCGGAGAGCAGGTCGGAATCCGGCTGAAGGGACGGGCTTTCGGAGAGAGCCTGCAGCATATGAAGAAGCTCAGGGGAGATTCCGGTAAGCGCGCAGACCAGCTCCATGGGGTTTTCTGTAGGATGGTGAAGTCCCAGTTTTTTTGCGCTCTCCACATTGCGGAGGGCGGTGAGGATCATCCGGATTTCGTAGAATTTGATAAACAGCGCGAGAGGGAGCTTCAGAGAATAGTCGACGAATGGGATCATCAACTCCAGCATGGACAAACCGGACTTACCGGTGATGGCTTCAAGGGGATGTCGGTTGGTTGGTTCCATGGCAGGACTCCCGGCGGCGTGCTGATACTTTTGATTTATTATATGCGCGGAGCGTGCCGATATGTCATTCCCGCCTCGCGTGTTTTGCCGGGCGCAGGAAATGGGGCGCGGCGGGCGGCCGGGTTGGATATGTCATTTCTGTCTTGCGTGTTATGCCGGGCGCAGGAAATGGGGCGCGGCGGGCGGCCGGGCTGCTGATGAGCCTTTCCGTCTGGTATGTTTTTTCAGGCAGGGCAGCGCATAAACTTTGGAGGCAGCGGGGCGTGTTAAGCGGGAAACGGCGGTAGAATCCGTATCTGGTGGGATAAAAGAAAAGGGCAGGTGAAAAGATGGATCTGCAGAGTTTTTATAGTGGAAATGAATGGGAAGCGTACCGGTATTTTGGCGCGCACATAGAGGAGGGCGGCGTATGGTTCCGCGTTTACGCTCCGTCCGCGCAGCGGGTGGCGCTGATCGGGGAATTCAGCGGCTGGCAGGAGCTTCCAATGTCGTGCCAGGGACGGGGAGGAATCTTTTCGCTGTTCGTGCCGGGGGCGAGGGAAGGCCAGATGTATAAATACCGCGTTTTTCATTTTAATGGAAGCGTGGCGGAAAAGGCAGATCCCTACGGTTTCGGGATGGAGCTGCGTCCGGCCAGCGCTTCCATCATACGGAATCTGTACGGTTTTAACTTTACCGATGAGGAGTGGATGGCGCACAGGGGCAAGGGTTATAACCGCCCGGTGCAGATCTATGAGATGCATTTTGGCTCCTGGCGCGCGAACGGCGACCGCTGGTACCGGTATGAGGAGATGGCGCAGGTGCTGATTCCGTATCTTCACGAGATGGGGTATACCCATGTTGAGATTTTGCCGATCATGGAGCATCCTATGGATGAGTCCTGGGGTTACCAGTGTACAGGCTTTTACGCGCCGACTGCCAGATATGGCGACCTGAACGGACTGAAAAGTTTTGTCAACGCCTGCCACAGGGCAGGGATCGGTGTGATCCTTGATTTCGTGGTTGTGCATTTCGCGGTGGATGACTACGGGCTGGCTGGTTTTGGCGGGGAGGCGCTGTATGAACAGTCGAATGATCCCTCCGGAAGAAGTGAGTGGGGCTCCTGCCTGTTCGCCCATGGGAGGGGCGAGGTCGCGAGTTTCCTGCGTTCCTGCGCGAATTATTGGCTGGCCGAATACCATTTTGACGGCCTGCGCTTTGATGCGGTGTCCAATATCATTTACTGGAACGGTAGGCAGGAATGCGGCGTGAACGGTGAGGCCCTGCAGTTTGTACAGGGGCTTAACGCCGGGCTGCACGCAAGGCATCCGGAGGCCATTCTGATCGCGGAGGACTCCACAAACTTCCTGAAGGTGACGGCGCCCGTGGAGTATGGCGGCCTGGGCTTTGACTATAAATGGGACTTAGGCTTTATGCACGACATGTTTGAGTTTTTTAGCTGTCCGCCGGAGCAGAGAAAGCAGCGGTATCACAGCCTGCATTTTTCCATGCATTATTTTTATAACGAGCTGTATATGCTTGCTTTTTCACACGATGAATCGGTGCATGGCAAGAAAACGGTGCTCGACAAAATGTATGGCGGGTATGAGGAGAAATTTGCCCAGTGCAGGGCGCTCTTTCTGTATATGGCAGCCCATCCGGGTAAGAAGCTGCAGTTCATGGGAAATGAGATCGGGCAGTTCCGGGAGTGGGCCGAATACCGTCCGCAGGATTTTGAGGTACTGGAGCAGTTTCCGATGCACAGGGCGTTCCGGCGCTTTAACAGGGATCTCAACCAGATCTACCTGCATCATCCGGCGCTTTATGAGGGAGAGTATGACAGCAGGTGTTTTACCGCAGTCGTTGACGACGGCAGGTGGGATCTGGTCTACGCTTTCCTTCGGGCAGCCGGAGGAGAGCGTATATTCGCGGTATTCAATTTCGGGCCGGAACGATATGAGCGGTATATGGTACGGCTGCCGGGCTGTGGGCGTTTGCGGGAGCTGATCAATTCTGACAGTGATATTTACGGGGGCTGGACATCGTCCCATACGGAGGAGCTGCCGGTCCGGAACGGGCAGTGCCTGATCTCGCTTATGCCCTATTCCGGAAGGCTGTTTGTGGCAGAATGAAAAGAAGGAAAGGAGGAGAACGATGAAGGATGTAATTATGAAGTTTGATTTCGGGATTCTCGACTGGATCCAGGGGAATCTGCGGTGCGCGTTTCTGGACCGGTTTTTTCCGGCATTTACATTTCTTGGGGAAAAGGGCTGGTTTTTTATCCTGACGGCGGTGGTCCTGCTCTGTATTCCGAAGACGAGAAAATGGGGTGCCTGCCTCGCGGTCAGCCTGCTGCTGGGGCTGGTTTTCGGCAACCTGCTGATTAAAAATATGGTGGCGAGAGCCAGGCCCTATGACCAGGTGGAGAATTTTGTGCTTCTGGTGGAGAAGCTGAGTGACTTCTCGTTTCCCTCCGGCCATACGCTGGCGGCTTTTGAATTTCTGACAGTTATCTGCCTGTCTCCGGTTAAACGCTGGGTGAAGTTCCTGGCTGCGGTCTTTGGCGTGGTCATGGCGCTGTCCAGGCTTTATCTGTATGTGCATTTTCCGACAGATGTGCTGTGCGCTGTAGGGCT
Organism: uncultured Clostridiaceae bacterium; assembly: GCA_946185495.1. Lineage (GTDB taxonomy): Bacteria > Bacillota > Clostridia > Lachnospirales > Lachnospiraceae > CAG-590. The sequence goes on from CAMHJT010000104.1 coordinate 4,990, forward strand.
TGGAATCCTGTTTGGTGTGATGGGGGTGCGGATCGTGCATATGATTCTGGAGGAACGCGGAAAGAAAAAAGAGGAGTAACTACTCAGCTGGTGCTGAGCAGTTACAAATAGGAATCAGTAGGAACCTGAAAGGATTGGAAGGCGTTTTATGAGATGCTGCCGATGCATGAAAGAATTTGATGACCAATTTGATATCTGTCCTTTCTGCGGATATGATATGGAAAACGCGGTGTCGGAATCCTCAGACCTGCCGCCGGGAACGCTGCTCCATGGAAGGTACAGGATCGGGATCCGGACCGGCGCCGGCGGTTTTGGCGTCATTTACAGGGCGTGGGATGAGAAGATGGAGGCTGTCTGTGCGGTCAAGGAGTATTTCCCATGTTCAATCGCGGGAAGGGACAGAGAGAGGATGGTGGTCTGTGTAGGGGAAGGCTCAGGCATGGATCCGGAGCATGAAGCTGTTAGTGCCGGTGAGAAATTTGAAGCGGGCCTTTGGCGGTTTCTGGATGAGGCGCGGCGGCTTTCCAGACTGTCCACATGTCCCCATATTGTGGATGTATATGATTTTTTCAGGGAAAATGGAACCGCTTATATCGTGATGGAATATCTGGATGGGATGACGCTTGGAGAGTTTTTGGAGGAGCAGGGAGGGAAGCTCTCTCTGGAGCTGGCAGAGCTGGTTTTTCTGCCGGTGGCGGAGGCTGTGGGACGGCTGCACCGGGAGGGCATGCTGCACAGGGATATCAGTCCTGACAATATTTTCCTGCTGCCGGATGGCAGGGTTAAGCTGATCGACTTCGGCGCGGCGCTGCTTGCGGGAGAAAAAAGGGATACGGAGCTGAAACCGGGCTACGCGGCTCCGGAGCAGTATGTCGGGATGCTGCGCTGCGGGACGGGAAGGTCTGATGATGGAGCAGCTTCTGCGGCAGGGAATTACGGGCAAGTCGGAATGCTGCGCCGCGGGGCGGGAAGGTCTGATGATGAAGCAGCTTCTGCGGCAGAGGATTACAGGCATACCGAAACGCAGCGCCATGGGGCAGGAACGCCACCGGATCAGCAGGATACAATGCTTCGGAAGAAGGAAAGCGGGCGGACACGCGGAAAAAGGCCGGCATGGGCGGGAAAAGACTCAAATGACAGTCAGGGAACCTGGACGGATGTATATGGAATGGGTGCATGCCTGTTCCGATCACTGACAGGAAAGGTGCCCCAGGAGGCGCCTGAACGCGTGCTGCAGGATCAGCTCCGTTCTCCGTCCGTGTGGACAGTGGAACTGCCGGAGTACATCAGAAATCTGATCCTGCGTTCCATGGAGTTATCTATAAGGGACCGCATACCGGACGCGGAGGCATTTTCACAGGCCTTAAGCGGTAAGAGAAGGCTGGCATCACCGGAGGAGATGGTCAGGAACAGGAAACGAAAACGCAATGCGGGATTTGCGGCCTGCATGGCAGTTCTTCTGGCAACTGGTGCAGGGCTTTTGTCCTATCTGTTTCAGGGCTTTGGCGATGGCGGGAAGAGCAGGGAGCTGTCTGTCTGGATCCGGGCAGAGGAGGGTAATGAGGAGCTTACGGAAGCATACTATGAGGAGGTTTTCAGGCAGGGATTTCAGAGGGAAAACCCGCTGGTGACGCTGCGAGTCACAGCGATCCCGGAAACCGTGTATGAGGATACGCTTCTTAGGGCGATGCAGGCAGGCGTGGCACCTGAAATATTCGAGAGTACCGGGCTGGGCGGAATGACGCTCCGGCAGGCAGGAGAACTGGACAGCATTGTGGAGGATCTGGCTGAAGGAGACAGCTATTATTTTCTTGACAGCTACCGCCAGTATTTTCCGGAGGGGAAAAGGCTTCCGACGGGCTTCACGATGCCGGTGGTCTATGTCCTTCAGGGGAAGGGGGCAGATGGTCTTACTGCATCCGGAGGGATCCGGTTTTCGGGGGATCAGAGAGAGATCGAAAGGTTCAAAAAGGGGTATGCCAAATATCTGGAAATGGAGGCAGCCGGGCTTCCGAAGCTGTTGTCAGGGGTATATGGCACGTGGCGTTCTCCTGTAGAAGTGATCGAAGGAGAGCTTTTGCCAGTAAGGCTGGGAGAGGGCGGTCCAGACTTTACGACGACCTTCAGCGTGCGGGAGGATGTGGCAGAGGAGAGCCTGATCCAAAGCTTTATGGAGTGGCTGCTGTCAGAGAGTGAGCAGCGCGCGATGCATGGCGGAGGACAGGTTGCGGAGAGACATTCATTTTCCCTTCTGGTCAAGGCGAATGACGGGTACCAGGGGATCAAGAAAGAGACGTATGCCGTGATCGAGGAGAGCCTGCGAAATATATCTGAATGAAAATGTAACTACGAAGCGGATTTGTGTATTTACTGTGCAGACCGTACCAAAATAGTATATTTAGTCGTACAGCGGGGAAATCGGGAAGCGCATACCCCGCTGCGTATCTGGTCAGCATCAGCTAAGCAGATACATGAAAAGCAGGGAGAGGAACAACGTGAAGATGCCGACATTCACACTTTTACAAAGATACGTCATAGAGGAGGCCGTGCAAGGCTGTTATATCGGTACGGACACCCTGCTCAACCAGCGGGTCATGGCGGTGAAATATGCCCCGGAAGAGTGGAAGGGGGGCATGTGCCGGCCGGAGAAGCAGGCGTATATGGAGCGGGCGAAGCGGATCGGCGCCCTGCGCGGAAAAGAGCATCTGGTACAGGTCTATGATGTGTTTGAGGAACATGACGCGGTATATGTGGTGATGCAGTATTTGGAAGGGCGGCGGTTTTCTGAATATCTGGCAAAATCAGGGAGGATTGCTCCGGAAAAGGCCGTGGAGTACACGCTTCAGATCGCGGGGACACTTAGGGAGCTGCATGACGCATTGATCGTGTATGGGAGCCTGTGTCCGTCCAGCCTGTATCTCACCTCCGACGGGGTACTCAAGCTGTTGTTTCCGCTTCCGTATGAGGACGGGGAGTGGAAATGCTATGCTGCACCGGAGGTCCTGGAGTCCGGAAAGACGGCAGGGCTTTATGCGAACCAGCCGCCTGCTCCGGGCGAGGCAGGACTGTCTGCTCGAGAAGCAGGAAAAGCGGCAGGGCTTTATGCGAACCAGCCGCCCATTCCGGGTGAGGCAGGACTGTCTGCGGGAGGAGCCGAAAAGGCGGCGGATCTCTATGCCCTGGCAGCGGTATTTTACCGGATGCTTACCGGGGAGAATCCGCCGGCTGCGGAAATGCGGGAAAAGGAAGACCGGCTTGCAAAACGTCTGGCACATTTCTGCTTTATCCGCGAGGAGTGGAGAACAGCTATTTTGCACGCGATGGAACTTGATGTGCAGGACAGGACGCCGGAGATGGCAGTGCTGATCCGGGAGCTTCAGATCGGATCTCTCGCGGGCCTGCCGTCTGGGATACAGCAGGCGGGCAGATGGACGCCTGCCATGAAGCTGGCAGCCTGTGTTCTTGCTGTATGCAATATCGGCATGTTTGCCATTTGTGCCGGCAGGAGCGGGCAGTCAGCGGTTCGGCAGGAGGTGCGTGAGCAGGTTTCTTTGCTGCCTTCCTTGGTGGGAATGAACTACGGGGAGGCCGAGCTGCTGCTGCAGAAGGAGGGCGTAAAGCTGAAAAAAACAGGCTCCATTTACGCGGAGAACATGGATGGGGATGTGATCGTGCTGCAGGAGCAGGAGGAAGGCGTGCCTCTTCAGTCGGATATGGAAGTCTGCGTGCAGGTTTCAGGGAAGGAAGCGCCTGAGATACGGCTGGAGGATTACGCGGGAAAGACAGAGAAGGATGCGAAGGCAGCGCTGGAGAAAACAGGCTTTCAGGTATCCGTGCGTTACGAAAACAGCGCGGAGGTGGAAAAGGGCGTTGTGATCGCTACATATCCGGCAGCGGGAGAACGGGCGCGGAGGAACGCGGCGGTTGAAGTGGTAGTCAGCGCCGGAGCCCCGACAGATGAAAAGACGGTACAACAGGGTGCGGGACAGGAAGCTGTACAGGGCGCGGCACAGAAAACAGGGCAGGAAGCAGGGCAGAAAGCGGCACAGAAAACAGGACAGAGCACGGGACAGGAGACGAAACAGGATGCAAAGCAGACAGAGCCGCCGGCACACAGGGACACGCCGGTGCGGATCGTGACGGAGGAAAACGGATACGATGTGTTTGAGATCGGTGAATGAGCTAAGGAGCAGCAGATGATCAGGATAGGGATATGTGAGGATGAAAAGGCGCAGGCGGAACAGATCTGCGAGCTTGTATCGCGCAGCCTTTTCGCGAAAACGGAATATGAGATCATCCGGTACGCAAGCGGTGAGGAGGTTGTACAGGACGTCGTCAACGGGAGTTTTACGGCTGAGCTTTTGTTGCTGGATATTCACATGAAGCAGATGAGCGGGCTGGA
>CAMHJT010000105.1 GCA_946185495.1 uncultured Clostridiaceae bacterium
GGAACAGATGATATTTTTATAAGTGGCAATTAAGGTATCCTCCTGAGCGGGTGACTGCTCAGGAGGATATTTTTTGCGCGAAAAAGAAGTGCATATCATTTTTCTTCTTGTTTTGATGATAATTGTATAATATAATAAAAGAATACGGGGGTTTAGAGACTACAATATGTCAAAAGCTTTATAAATTAATGGTTCATGACCCGACATCGTAAAATAAGTCAGGTAGTTGCAAAACTCAAAAGATTTATTGAGGCTTTTTTTTGATATATGTTTTTGCCGGCATTAGGAACGTTCGCCAGGAAAAATATATATTATGCAAAAAGCAGATTGAGAAAGAGTTTCGTTTTGCAAACGCCTGGATAACAGTAAAAAGGAGGAGGAATTGTAATGAGAAAGAGAACAACGAGAACCCTGAGCCTTCTGTTAGTGGCTTCTCTCGCTCTGTCTCCTGCGGGATCTGTGGCTTCAGCAGCCCAGCCTGCAGCCGGTACAGTGCAGGAATGTTCTGTGCAGGAAGCGCCTGGCGCGGAAGGAGCGTCGCTGGCCGGACAGGACGAGAAGGAAAAGACAAGCAGGGGTTCAGACAGTAAGGCGGTAACCGCCGGGACTGCGGATGCGGAGCAGGCCGGGGGAGTTTCGTATGGGAAAACGGCGGCTGGAAATGCTTCAGATGGTGAGACCGGGGAAGCTTCGGACACAGATCAGGATTCCGGGCAGGCAGCGCAGACGGTGCTGAATGTGGGGCAGCTGTCAGGCAGACGGCAGGAAGACAACGAAGCAGGCGAACGCAGGGGGTGCGCGCCGATGCAGATTGTTCTGAATACGGGGAACACGGCGAATCAGATCCGGAGCGTGAAGAATGAAACCGCGCGGACGGGGAATCCGGCGGAGAATCCGGAAGAGGATCTGATCGAGGAGGAGCTTTTTGTCAGGCGGACAGACGAGACTACGCTTGTGAAGGATGTAATGAAGGATTCTGCCTTGCTTCAGGAGGTGCTTAAAAAATACAATGCGGGTACCAGCCTGACTAAGACAGTGGATAATTTCCTGTGCAAGGATCTTGAGGAATTTGAACATCCGCTGGATTTTACAGACATGGAGAATGCGGCTGCGGTCACGAGCGTGAAGGGGTTAGGCTATGCGAAGAAAGCGACCGCCATTAACATCAGTGCCCTGACTGGGCTGACTGAAATTCCGTCCGGGGAGTTTATGGGCTGCGCGTTTGTGAGCTTTCATATGCCGTCTGGCATCAAAACCATCGGAAGCAAGGCGTTTCTCGATTGCATCAATCTTGAGGAGATCAAACTTCCGAATACGCTTGAGACGCTGGAAGAGCAGGCGTTTGCCCGGTGCAGCGCCCTTGCGCATGTCAATGCGGACGATGTGGCTGATACACTGCCTGCAGGGCTGAAAACTGTGGGACAGCAGACGTTTCTGGCGGATACCTCCATTTCCAAGATTGTCTTTCCGGCGTTTCAGGGAGGCGGCAGCGTGCTTCAGAATGTGCCCGGCATCTTTAACGGCTGTACTGCGCTCAGTGAGGTGGAGATCGACGCTAGCATCACGACGATCCCGGTCAGCACGTTTGAGAACGCCGGTACGGGAACGGACGGTTTGAATGTGAAGATTGCGGAGGGTTCAAAGCTCGACAAGATTCTCTCAAGCGCGTTTCATTCAGCGAAGCTGAAGAACACGCTGGATCTGTCGATGTGTTCTAAACTGAGCGGTATTGGGGCGTCTGCCTTCGAGAGTGTGACCGGACTTACGGATGTTGTGATGCCGGCACAGGTTGGCGGCGCTATGGAGATAGGAACAAGCGCCTTCGAGAATGTGGCTGGTCTTACGAAGGTCGTGTTGCCGGCAAAGGTTGATGCATCGATGACGATTGGAGAGCGCGCGTTCGCGAAATCGGGACTTGTTGATATGTACGCGTCCGGCTCGGAGCAGACGGAGGGAATCCTGATGCCTGATTATATCAGCGGGATCGGGGCTGGATGCTTTTACGCTGATACGCAGTTAAAGAAGCTGTCCCTTTCTCCGCAGCTTTCCGTGATTCCGGATTATGCTTTTGACGGTTGTACGGCTCTCGCTGAGATAGAGCAGAGGCAGGATGCGCAGGGCAAATGTAAGGTCAAGGAGATTGGAGACGCGGCATTTCGGGCTACTGCCATTGAAAATACGGATTTTATGTTGAAGATGAACCAGCTCGAAACCATCGGCTATCAGCTTCTTATGGATCTTGCCGTGTACAATGCGCCTACAGATAAGGCGAGTGAGGCATTGATCTCTTCCTTGCCGCTGGGCGGGAACTCAACGGATATAGCAGAGTATGATTCCGAATTTGGAACGCATCAGAAACAGGATAAGAAAACAGGAAAATTCTATGGCAGCGAGGTGTTTACACACTGTCCGAATCTGACATCTATCCATATTCCGGGCAGCGTGAGGAAAATTGCCGCAAGGGCGTTTTTCTACTGGCAGTTTTGCGATGCGAAGGACAAGGTTGCATCCAAGGTCGAATCCATTACCTGGGATTCAGAAGCAGGAACGGAGCAGGACGTGGAGAGGATCATATATTGTGACGCTTTTTGCAACCATACCAACTGTACAACCCTTGTTTTGCCGGAGCACAAAGGAGTCGGGGAGCAGCTAACGATCGGGAAGTGCGCGTTTTATAATAATCTTTCATTGAAGATCATTAAGAGGGGAGCCTCTGAAGAGGTGAACGTGTTTCCGGCGACGCTGGCCATGCTTGATGCAGGGGCTTTCCTGTACTGCCGGAGCCTGTCGTCCGCTACCATTCAGGAAACAGAGGCAGGAGGATGTCCGGAGTTGGAGATCAAGGTGTTTGAAAATTGCGATTCCCTTGCTAAGGTCAGGCTGCCGGGGGCAATCGAGGAAATACCGAGGCACATGTTCTACGGGGATCCTGTGGATGAGCTGCACATAGGAAACGATAATCAAATCGGGCTTCTTAAGATCGGCGCGCTTGCGTTTATGGGAAATTGCTTTGAAAACCTGGATTTGTCAAATTATGTAAATCTTGTAGAAATCGGAGCCGGATGTTTCGCGGCGTTTGACAATGTGATTGAGCCGGAGGAATCGGGTAAGATATTACCGGCTGCTCCTTTGCATACCGGTAGTGGAAAACTGATATCCTGCACGCTTCCGGCTGCGATGGCGTATGAAACGCAGGAGGAGCCTGCGGAGGACCCGGAAGGGGAATCGGATGGGGAACAAAGTTCAGCGGGACTGTTTATCAATTCCAGCGTATTTGCCGGGCAGGCAGGGTTTAAAACTTTAAAAGCGCCGGGCAGGCAGGAGAAAATGGGCGAAAAGGATGGGGAGATCTTCATGCCCGATTACCTTTATGAGAATAACCAGCAGTCGCTATTTTCCGAAACGGCGGTAAGCAATGTGGTATGGGAAGCGGACACCACTCATAAAAATGAGTGGAAGACCATTCCTGTGTATATGTTTGCTGGATGTCAAAATATAGAAAAAGCAGAGGACGTGCTGCCGAAGGGCAATTACCTGAGATTCCTTGGAAAGGGAGCGTTCGCGCTGTCCCAACTCAAATCCGCGGATCTTTCCGCATATGATCATCTGGAGACGATCGGCTCCGGTATGATCGCGGGAAAAACCAAGTTTGAAGGAACTTTTATGGGTTGCGAGGAACTCACAAGTGTCACCTTGCCGGTTACGGATCCGGATGTGGAACTGGTTGTCGAAAAGGAGTGCTTTGCTGACGCAAAAACACAGAACGGTAATTATATTTGTAAGAAGCTCGGAATGGATGGCGTCGTAAATCTGGGAAGTGCCGTAAATGTGAAGGACAAGGCGTTTCACAGGTGCACAGGATTGAATAAGCTTGATTTTGGTTCAAATCTCAAGGAGATTGGCAGCAATGTGTTCGAGGGATGCTCAAATCTGACGCTGTCGTACAAGCATCTGCCGGGAACGCTTGAGAGTATTGGAAAAATGGCGTTTAAGGACTGCGTGCTGCTTTCGCTTACTGGAAGCCCGCTTCCGGATTCTCTGAAATCGATCGGTTCCAATGCCTTTCAGGGAACGGTGAAGATAGGAGAGGTCGTATTTGGATCCGGTCTTGAAACGATCGGTGTCAGCGCGTTTGAATCGGCAGGTCTGACAAAGCTGGATTTTGACAAGGCAGACGCTCTGCAAGAGATAGGCGGCAATGCTTTTGCCATGAGCACGCTGCCAGAGGTAAAAATGCTCCGCACCAATGTGAAAAAGATCAGTTCCGGCGTATTTGCCAACTGCAGGGAGCTTAAACAGGCAAAATTTGGGTCAGGGGTTCTCTATATTGACAAGGATGCGCTGGCAGGCTGTAAGAACTTGACGGTGATCCAGTTCGCGTCCACCACGACGGTGAATAACAAGGTGTTCTATACGCCTTATAAGGTGACTGAGGACGGAAACACGGTCAATGAGTACACGGCGAACGGAGGCACGATTGCGGTCACCGTTACGACGCCTGAGAGAACGCTGGTGCCGATTGGAAGATCCATCAATCTCCCCTATTATATCAATGAGAAGGGTATGTCGAATTTTGATTATATACTGATCGGGGACAAGGCAAATAATGAGGAGGAAGACGAGAACATAAAGACTCGTCTGAAGGTCGCCGCGAAGCTGAGTGATGGATATTACTGGTACAGGCAGACTAATGAAAATGAAGGAAAATACAGGATCACATCAGAGGAGTATTACACGCCGCTTACAGAATCAGGGACCTTAAAACGCGAAGAGATCAGCGGCAATGAGGTGGATGTCATCGGCGTGGAAGGTCTGTCGCCGTCTGGGAAGACGATTGATCTCAGTGTAGTTTGTTCCATAAAATTTGAATGTCAAGAGGAAACCAAGGATGGAAAGAAGGTACCGGTTTCGGTGACCGCGTCGAAATTCAAGGCGGTTTACCATCTTGACGTAGTGGATATTCCTCTTGAGGTTTCGCTGTATAAGGATACCAATAGACAGGAGAAGGTTGTGGTTGCGGAGGAGGATAAAACACAGTATATCCAGCTCGGCAACTCGAACAAGGCGTTTCAGTACTATTTTGACATTGCGTCCGACTCGCCGGAGTGTATGCCGGATACCTATGATATTGTGGTAGAGACGGATAACAAAGAAGTGATTTATCCCGGTGGGGGTGCCACGGCAGAACCGGCGGATTCGTATGCGACAGAGAAGGGAACCGTTGTCAATACAACTACTGGCGCGATCAAACCGAATACAGGTGCGCAGGTATTCCTTCTGATCGTGAAGAACGTAGGCACGGCCAATATCAGTTTTTATCCAAAGGGACATCCGGAGTACAAGGTGACCTGTCCGTTTGTGGTAAATTCTGATATCAAGACACTGGCGCTTACGGTGCCGCAGGAATATAACGCGGGCGCGCGGGCCGGGGACAGCTTTTCGGTGTTCTCGAATTACAAGAACTGGCTCGATCAGGAGGTTAGCCAGGAAAATCTAAATGATATGGATAAATTCACGAACCGGAAGATCAGCTTTGTATCAGACGCGCCGGAATATGCCACTGTTGACGAGAGGGGCGTGGTGACGGTGCTCAGGGGAGAGAAAGCGGGCGGTCCGAACAAGCGTGTAACGATTACAGCCAGCGTGCCGACGATCGTGACGGATCGTAACCTGGAGCAGAGGATCCCCTTTGTGATAAAACCGAACCAGCCGGTATTTGCGTCAGGCATTGAGGCAACGCTATACAGTGACAGCAAGAGGGAACTGCTCGTCAGGAATAATCCAGATACGGAAGAAAAGGTTATTCCGTTCCAGCTCGTCAATGCTTCAAAGGGAAAGCAGTATTTTTATGATATGATGATGGTTTCAGAGGAAGCGGACGCGATGCCGGATACCTATGACCTGGTGGTGGAGACGGATAATCAGGAGGTGCTGTATCCGGCGGGAACCAGCAATGGAGAAAAGCAGGCTTCCTATACGGCAGAAGCCACCGTTGTCAATACGGTGAACGGAGTGGTGACAGGCAACAGCAATAAACAGAATCTGTGGTTGATCGCTGTCGGACGAGGTACAGCGCATATCAAAATGTATCCAAAGGGACATGCGGATCATGCGAAGACATACACCTTCCAGGTGGATTCTGATCTGAAGTCCATAGAACTGGCAGTGCCTGCAGAGTACACTGCGGGAGTACAACCCGGATATAAATTCAATGTGTTTAAGGGCTTCATGAATTATTTTGACCTGCCAAAGGCGGAAGACGGCGTGGCTGGCACGGAATATGCCGCTTATTCCAACAGCAAGGTTACGTTTGTTTCCTCAGAACCGGAGTATGCGTCAGTGGATGAGTCGGGAAATGTGACCATCCTCAAGGTGGACGGAACCGCAAAGCAGGTGAAGCTTACCGCCAATGCGTCTACTTCCGTGGAGGGAAAAGTGCTGACGAAGGATGTGACCTTCAATGTAAAATACCCTGATCTGAAGGCAGATATGAAGGTGGAGGATCCGGCAACGGGTGCGCAGGTTGCAGTTACAACAGTCGGCAAAGAAGGCCAGCAGGGCGAAGTCAAATATGTAAGTGGTGAAACCACAGGAACCGGCAAAACCGGAGAAACCGGCGGAACCGGAGAAACGGGTGGAACCGGAGAAACCGGCGGAACCGCAAATGTGGTGATCGTACCCGATACTGTTACATTGAATGGCGTGGAGTATCAGGTGACCTCGGTTGACGCGGAGGCGTTCCACGACAATGCTGAGATCCAGAGCGTGAAGCTTGGAAAATATGTAAAAGAGATCGGAAGCAAGGAGTTTGAAAACTGCACGGCTTTGACTGAAATGACAATTCCGGCAGGCGTGACATCGATTGCGGAGGATGCCTTTGCGGGCTGTGAGAACCTGAAGACCATAAATGTGGAAAAAGGTTCCTACGCTGAGACCTGGGCAAATGAAAAAGGTTATTCAGTGGCTTATATCGTGGAGCAGGAGGCTACTACAGAGCAGGCTGGAACAACAGAAGGCAGTGCGACAACAGAAACGGCGACGACAGAAAAAGCGACGACAGAAAAAGCGACGACAGAAAAGGCGACGACAGAGAAAGCGACGACAGAGAAAGCGACGACAGAAAAAGCGACGACAGAAAAGGCAACCACTGAAAAGGCGACCGACAGCGCGACGACGGAAAAAACGACGGATGGCACGACAGAGCAGGCGGAAACACCGACAGGAGCTACGACAGAGGATGGCACAACAGAAGCTGCGCAAACGCCGGAAGGAGCGACGACAGAACAGACTGAGACTCCGGCAGACAGCTCGACAGAAGCTCCTGCTGACAATACGGCGGAAGTGACAGAGCAGGCAACGGCTGCTCCGGTACCTGATACCTCTACAACGCAGCAGGATGTTGCGCAGCCGCCGGCAGTGAAGAACTCGCCGACCAGCTTTAACATCAAGAACAAAAAGACCTACAAGAAATCCAAGAAGGTCACCATTACGGACAAGGATGGCATCCAGTCCGTGAAGCTCAATAAAAAGACGCTTAAGGTGAAGAAGGGCGTGAAGAAGCTGTCCTTTAAGCTGACCAAGTACAAGAAGTACCTGGCGAAGAAGGGCAAGTGGAACCAGATCATCGTGACAGATTCGAAGGGTGTGAAGAAGAAGATTCGCTTTAAGGTGAAATGATCATAATTGCCTGGCAGGCCTGCGCATTCCCTGCGCAGACCGTGCCAAAGCAGTGTATAAAGTCATGCAGCGGGTGAATTATGAGGCATAAGCGTCACCCGTTGCGTAAACAGATTAGTACCTGCTGAACAGTTACAAATGATCGAATATTAGATCCTGCATTACAAAAACAGACAGGAGGGAAATCAATCCCTCCTGCCTGTTTTTTCTCTCCTATGAAAGTATGTACCGGATTACTCCTCAGAGATCGCACCTGCCGGACATGTGCCAGCACAGGAACCGCAAGAAATGCAAGCGTCTGCATCAATCTCGAACTTGCCGTCGCCCTCAGAGATCGCACCTACCGGGCAAGCACCGGCGCATGCGCCGCATGATAAACAAGAATCTCCAATTACAAATGCCATGATCGTTATCCTCCTTAATTATATAATTGTTACGCTTCTTCTATTGTAAAACAATTTACTGTATATGGCAAGCTTTTTTTCTGCTAATGCCATATCCCGTATGACTCCGAGGCAACAGTTCACCCTTTGACTAGTCTGTTGCATACCGGACGACTCCCGACGGATAGTTCATTTACACTCCGGGCACGCTTGCGCTTAGTTGCCTGGAGGACACGGTCAGGCTGGAATAGATATTTTTGATAAGCAGGGAATTACATATAATGTCATCAAGACATATTCTAATGGAGTTCGTGTAGGTCTTGAGTAGTTTCTAAGCTTTTTAGTGTGTAGTTTCAATCATCCTTTGAATTATTCCCGACATCTTCACGCTATCTGTCACGTTGTTGTGGGGCGAATAGCCTGCTATGCGTCCTCCTGCACCTTGCGGCTGACGCAAACCTGTCAAGAATAATTCAAAAATGATTGAGACGATGCACTAGTACAGAGGTTTCGAGGCGTGTTTTGATTCACAGCGAAGGGGTTCAGGTTACTTCTTCTCGTCCTCCCGCCTCCGCTTCACAGCCTGTAAAATGACCTCTCTCGCATGGATAGCCTTCTCCTTCGGAAGCGCGGGCATTCCCTTCAGCGGATAGTCGATGCCGAGCTGTTCGTACTTGGTAACACCCATGCTGTGGTAGGGCAGGCAGTCCAGGGCTTTCAGGTGCTTCAGCCCGCCGATGAAATAGCCGAGCTGGTCTAAGTAGGTATCGTTTAAGGTGATACCCTCCACGATGACGTGGCGGATCCAGATTTCAATGCCCTTCTCGTCCAGGTACTTCGCAAAGTCCAGAATATTGTCATTGGGCTGTTTGCAAAGCTCCATGTGCTCTGCCGGATCGATGTGCTTGATATCAAGCATCACCAGATCTGTCACCTTGGCAAGCCGGTCAAACTTCGCGAGCAGCTCTGGATTATCCCTGTGGAAGATCACGCCGGAGGTGTCCAGGCAGGTGTGGATGCCCTTGGCCTTCGCCTTCTCAAATAGCTCGGTGAGAAAATCAATCTGCATCAGCGGCTCCCCGCCGGTGGCGGTAATTCCGCCGTTGGCGTAGAAGTGCTTCATGGATTCAAACTGTGCCAGCAGATCCTCCGCGGTGTGCTCCTCGCCGCCCCTGGGATCCCAGGTGTCGGGGTTGTGGCAGTATTTGCAGCGCATGGGGCAGCCCTTGAAAAAGACGACATAACGCATGCCGGGGCCGTCTACCGTGCCGCAGGTTTCAATGGAATGAATGTGTCC
>CAMHJT010000106.1 GCA_946185495.1 uncultured Clostridiaceae bacterium
GACCAAGTATCAGTGGAAGGATACGAAGTGGATGAAGAACCGCAAGGGGACAAGCAGGACAGAACTGATGCGCAAGCCGATGACAATCTATGAAATGCATCTGGGCTCCTGGCAGAAGCGGGTTGAGGATGATCCGAACGGATTTCTGAATTATCGCGAGCTGGCTCACAAGATCGCGGAATATATGAATTATATGGGATATACGCACATCGAGCTGATGGGCATCGCGGAATATCCGTTTGACGGCTCCTGGGGATACCAGGTGACCAATTATTACGCGCCGACGAGGAGATATGGGGATCCCGCGGATTTCATGTATTTTGTAGATTATATGCATGAGAACGGGATCGGCGTGATTTTAGACTGGGTACCCGCTCATTTCCCGAGAGACGCCCATGGACTGGGACGCTTCGACGGCATGCCGCTTTTTGAACATCCGGATACCAGAAGGGGCGAGCATCCGGACTGGGGCACGTATATCTTTGACTTTGGACGGAATGAGGTATCCAATTTCCTGATCGCCAATGCGCTGTTCTGGATCAAGGAGTATCATATAGACGCGCTCCGCGTGGATGCGGTGGCCTCCATGCTCTATCTGGATTACGGAAGAAGAGGAGGCAACTGGCTGCCGAATGAGGATGGCAGCAATGAGAACCGCGACGCGATTAAGATGATGCGGAAACTCAACAAGACCATAGAAGACCTGGAGCTTGGCGCGTTCGTGATCGCGGAGGAGTCCACCTCATGGGCAGGCGTGACCTCACCGGTTTCCATGGACGGTCTTGGATTCCTGTTCAAGTGGAACATGGGCTGGATGAACGACTTCCTGGAGTATATGAAGCTGGATCCCTATTTCAGGCAGTTTAATCACAACCGCCTGACCTTCAGTTTGATGTACGCGTATTCAGAGAATTTCATTCTGGTGTTCTCCCATGATGAGGTTGTACATCTGAAGTGCTCCATGCTCAATAAGATGTCCGGCCTTCACGATGACAAGTTCGCGAACCTTCGTACCGCGTATGGTTTCATGTATGGACATCCGGGCAAGAAGCTTTTGTTCATGGGACAGGAGTTCGCGCAGCTTCGTGAGTGGAGCGAGGAGCGCAGCCTTGACTGGTATCTGTTAGATTGTGAGGATGGCAGGTTCCACAAGGGCGTACAGAATTATGTGAAGGCGCTCAACGAGATGTACAACAAGTATGACGCGATGTATTACAACGATCAGGATCCGATGGGATTTGAGTGGATCAGCTGTGACGACGCGCAGAGCAGCATTGTTTCCTTTATAAGAAGAGGTTCCACGCCGAAGAACCAGCTTCTGTTTGTATGCAACTTCACGCCTGTGGACAGGGATGGCTTTATTGTAGGCGTTCCGTGCAAGGGCAAATATACCGAGATCCTTAATTCTGATGCGGAACAGTTTGGCGGTCACAACCGGATCAATCCGGAGCCGATCGAGGCAGTGGATGAGAAATGGGACAACAAGGATCAGTCCATTACCCTGCACCTTCCGCCGCTTTCTGTTGTGGTATTCCAGTATGACTATAAGGAGCCGAAGCCGGTGAAGGCTGTGGCTAAGTCGGCGAAGACCGCGGCATCCAAGACCAAGGCAAAGGACGCGAAGGCTGAGGCTGACGCGAAGACGGCCGGCGAGGCAGAGAAATAAAAGCGGGTAAACGGTATAGTTTGGAATAAAAGCGTGTCAGGAAAATAGTATTCTGAAAAAACATATTGAAAGAGCGGACGGCTGGAGTGGAGCCGTCTGCTCTTTTTTTTAATGCATTATAGCATAGTGGAATATGCACGAAAATATGGAAACAAAAAGTCTGAAAAACGGTAATACTTCCAATTACCTGTAAATAATTGCAGTTAGGTACTGTGCAAAATAGATAAGTTGTGGTATAATCGGAATAGCAATAATTGTGTAGTAGAGAGACGATTGCTGATGTAGACAGGTGCCTGCTGCGGGAGGAAGAGCAGGGGGAGAAGAGGAGGATGCCTATGAAGAATCTGAAAATCCGTACCAAACTGATGCTGATACTGATCATTGTGCTCCTGATGATCGTTGCCGCGGGCTTTTGCGCGATACAGGGCATGAGAAAGATTTCGGAGGAAGCGCTTGCGACGCTGGAGCAGCAGACCAGAACGGATTTTGACAATAATTTGAAGGAACAGATTGAGTCCCTGACGGGCATGCTGGACTATTATTATACGCTGTATTCGAATGATGAGCTGGATTATTCAGAAGCAAGGGCGCAGGCGGGCGCTGCCATGCGCAATATGCGCTATGGGGAGGACGGTTATTTCTGGGCGGACGACAAGATGGGCAAGAACTATTCCGCGCCGGATGAGTCCATCCAGGGCACGAGCCGGCTGACCGCCAAGGACGCGAACGGTTTTGAGATGATCAAGGCGATCATCCGCGTGGCACAGGAGAATGAAGAGGGCGGATTTACGGATTATATGTTCCCGAAGGCCGGGGAGGAGACACCGCTTCCGAAGAGGAGCTATTCCAAGATGTATAAGCCCTTTGACTGGGTGATCGGGACAGGAAATTACGTATATTATATTGATAACCTGATCGAGGAGGAGACCAGAAGCGTGAATCAGAAGGTGAAGTTCTGGACTACGCTGCTCGGTGTTGGGATTGGCGTATGCTTTCTCGTGCTGACCATTCTTGTCGCTTTAGTTATTGGTGACATCACATCTTCGATGAAGCAGGCGGTGAGCCTGATCGGGGATCTGGAGGGCGGAGATTTCACCAGGCGCGCCAGCGAGAAGCAGATGAAGCGGAAGGACGAGTTCGGTTCCCTTGCCAAGGCGATGAACAACCTTTCCATTGCCCTCGACCAGCTGCTTGGCGTGGTTAAGGTTGAGAGCTTTAAGCTTGGTGCCATGGTGGAAGATGTACAGGACAATGTGAATAATCTGAATGATGATATTGAGAGCGTTTCTTCGACAACAGAGGCTCTGTCTGCAAGAATGGAACAAACAGCTGCGGCGGCGCAGAGGATTGACACAATGTCCAGAGAGATGGAGACAGTGTCCAGAACGATTGCCACACAGTCGCAAGCCGGAGCCGAGAAGGCTGTTGGCATTCATGACCGTGCTATCAAGGCCAAGGAGGAGACAATTGAGAGCCAGAAGAAGGTAAACCAGATTCGCGATGAGATAAGCTCGAGCCTGTTGGAAGCGTTGGAGGGCGCGAAGGTGGTGAGCCAGATCGATGTGCTGGCTGAGTCTATCAAGGACATCACATCCCAGACCAATCTGCTTGCGTTGAACGCTTCCATTGAGGCGGCCAGGGCAGGGGAGGCTGGAAGAGGGTTTTCTGTTGTGGCGGACGAGATCAGGCATCTGGCGGAACAGTCCAAAGAAGCAGTTGGCAATATCCATCAGGTTACGATGGATGTGGTTGTCGCTGTAGAGAACCTGTCACAGGACGCAGAGAGGCTTCTGGCCTTCGTGTCAGAGGATGTGACTGAGAATTTCAAGTCCTTCCTTGCTGTAACGAACGCGTATGATGAGGATGCTGCGTATATAGATGAGCTTGTTAACGAGTTCTATCATATTTCCGAGCAGCTTCAGAACTCCATCGATAGCGTGACCCACGCAATCGAGGGCGTGAATACGGCCTCCAATGAGGGTGCGCAGGGTGCGGCGGATATCGCGACGCGCAGCAGCAATATGAACCAGAAGTCCAATCAGGTGCTGATTGCTGTCCGCGGCGCTGAAGATACATCCACAAGATTGCGGGAGGATGTCGCGAACTTCATGATCACGGAGCCGGGAGAAGAACCGGAATCCGGAGTGGAGCTGCAAGCCGTAGAAGATGGGCAGGCGTGGACGGAAGAGGCACAGGCAGTGCCGGCGGAACAGGAGGAGGACCTTCTGCCGGATGAGGAGGAATTTCCGTCATAAATGACAGGAGTGTTCTGTTTTTTCAAGGCAAATAAGAAGTAATATAAAGAGTTGGAGGGTATAATTATGTTTGGTTTTGGTCAATTAATTGAAATCCTGAAAAAAAATCCCAAAAAGATTGTGCTGACAGAGGGCAATGACGCCAGAATACTGGAAGCTTCTTCCCGTTTGCTGGCCAGCAATTTCCTGCATCCGATCCTGATCGGGAATCCGGAGGAGATTTACCGTGTTGCGGAGGACAGCGGATTTAATATCCGTGGTTCAGAGATCATTGATCCTGCGAATTTTGATGAGATGGACAGGATGGTGGAGGAGTTCTGTGAGATCCGCAAGAGCAAGGGCGTTACGCCGGAGCAGGCCAGGGCGTATCTGATGCAGAATAATTATTTTGGAACCATGCTGGTAAAGATGGGATATGCAGATGCGCTGTTGGGAGGCGCGACCTATTCCACAGCGGATACAGTGCGGCCGGCGCTGCAGCTGATCAAAACCAAGCCGCAGAACACACTGGTGTCCTCCTGCTTCATACTGGTGCGGCCTTCCGCTACCGGTGACAATGAAGTGCTCGCGATGGGTGACTGCTCTATCAACATTAAGCCGAACGAGGATGAGCTGGTAGAGATCGCGGAGGAGACCATCCGTTGTGCCAGAATATTCGGTGTGGATCCCAAGGTCGCGTTTTTAAGCTATTCGACCAGGGGCTCCGGCAAGGGAGAGGATGTCGATAAGATGCGCAACGCGGCAAGGAAGACCAAGGAACGCTGCCCGGATGTCCCGATCGAAGGCGAGATGCAGTTTGATGCAGCTGTTTCCCCCAGGGTTTCGCAGAAGAAATGTCCTGATTCCGTGGTGGGCGGTCATGCCAACACCTTTATATTCCCGGATATCAATGCGGGAAATATCGGATATAAAATTGCGCAGAGGATGGGCAATTTCCAGGCCTACGGACCAATCCTGCTCGGTCTGAACTCTCCGATCAATGACCTGTCGAGAGGCTGTACGGCGGCAGAAGTGTACTCCATGGCGATCATCACTGCCGCGCTTGCATGACAATTTTTGGATCAAAGTGCCCGGCGGAGAGCATCCGCCGGGTTTTTCTGCGTGTATAAGAATGTGCCTGGAGGATAGTGTGTTTGCAACGGAGAGCTGTTTGCAAATGCCGGTTCTTGGCGAGCTGAAGAAGGAGGCGAGCCTGGTACCGCTGCGTGAGCAATTAAACGTAAGCGGGTCCGGAGTATGAATGAACAATCTGCCGGAGCCGTCCGGTATGCAACAGGGTATTCATAGTGTGAACTGTTTCTGGAGAATGGGAATGCCCCTTGCAATTGGAACAAGTTGGTATTATAATATTGAGGTAACTGTGAAAGAACGAGCCTGTCGGACAGGTTCTGATGGAAGAAGGAGTGCAGGACATGAAAAAGGGAAATAGGACAGCTTATCTTCTTGCTGGTATGGCTCTTTGCGGAATGCTGCAGTTTGGGACTGCCGCGAAGGCAGATACGATCATTGATGCCAGACCGGCCACCACGACAGAAAAGACAACCAGGGCGAAGGCTACAACGGAACAGACAACGGAGAAACAGACAGAATCAGCTTCCACGGAACAGGGGACGGAGGCAGCTTCCACACAACAGGGCAAGACAGAAAAAAATTCCACACAACAGGGCGGGACAGAGGAAAAACGGAACACAACGGAAGCCGGCGGGAAAAAGACAACAGAGGATAATAAAAACACAACGGAAGCCCGGAAGGATCAGGATGAAAACCTGACGGAAGAGGGTACAACAGAGAAGACCGGTGACGGCAAGACGGGATGGAATAAGAAAAAGACCAGCTATTACGAGGACGGAAACAAGGTGACAGGTGTCTATGAAATTGACGGCGACCTGTATTATTTTACGCCAAAGGGGATATTATTTAAGAAGACAGGCCTGAATACAGTGGAGGGCAAAACCTGCTATTTCAATGATGACCATACACTTGCAACGGGCGTGGTCAAGGTGGACGACAAGGCGTATTACTTTATGAAGAAGACTGGTGAACGGCTGGAGCAGGAGGGAATCCGTAAGGCGGATAAGAAGTATTATCTGGTGGATGAGGATTTTAGTCTTCGGACAGGCTGGTACAGGGATCCGAAGGGGAAGCGGTATTATTTCCACAAGAAGCAGTATGCAGCGCTGAAGGGCTGGAACTACGTTGGCAAGCTCAAGTATTATTTTAACGGCAAGGGACAGCTTCAGCAGGACGTAAGGAAGAAAATGAAGAAAATGAAGAAAAAGGCGTCCTATATGATCAAGGTCAACCGCACCGCGTGCTGCGTGACGGTCTATGCGAAGGATGGATTGAAAGGCTATACGATACCGGTGGTGGCTTTTGTCTGCTCTCCGGGACACGACACGCCGACCGGGACTTTTTATACCGGGATCAAGCACAGATGGCATGAGCTGTTCGGCCCCTGCTGGGGACAGTGGACAACCCAGATCACAGGGAATATCCTGTTTCATTCTGTATACTATGATGAATACAATGACAATAAGACGCTGAATGTCGCGGCTTACAATAAGCTGGGAACTATGGCATCCCATGGCTGCGTGAGGTTGCAGGCCGGCGCCGCGAAATGGATCTATGACAACTGCAAGGAGAAGACGAAGGTTGTGATCTACAATAGCAAGAAGAATCCGGGTCCGTTTGATAAGCCGGTATCGCCGAAGCTTTCAAGCAGCCATACCTGGGATCCGACAGATCCTGCTTTTCAGTAGTATTGAGGAAGTTGAGAGGGGAACGTCTTGGAATGAGGGAACGGAACAGGGTGGAATGGGTTGACATCGCAAAATTACTGGGAATGTTCGCCATTTACATCGGGCACTTTGGCATATATGCCGGCAGGGCGCGCTCGGACTGGCAGGGCTGGGGCTTCAGCTGAACGAGCTTTCCGCCTTCCTGTATACTGGAATCCTGATCTTTTGCTGTGTGAGGTATCTCATACCTCTAGAGAAAACGATATGCCGCCAGATCGGGAAGAATCTGGCACAGGAGGTTCAGCAGCGCGGGAGCTTCCCGCAATAAGTTGGAAAGGAATCGCTGCAATATGACAGATTTGATATGTTTGGGAATCACTTTGCTCCTGCTTCTCGGGCTTGGCTGTTTGTATCACATTACAGTCAGGGTTTCTCCTGAGGAGGGCTGGGCGTCGGCGCTGATGACGGTGATGTCAGTGATATTTCTTTCGGGGCTTTTCCACGAGACCAGAGCGGGATTGTTTCTTGTATATATCCTGAGCGCGGCAGGACTTGCGGCCGGAATGTGGAAGGGCGTGAGGAGGGGCGCGTACAGCCTGGGAAGCTTTCTGTCCCCTTCAATCGTGATGGTGATCGGAGTGACAGGCCTTGGCGCGGTCGCGTTTCACGGTTTTCATATCTGTAACTGGGATGAGCTGTTCCAGTGGGGGAAAGCGGCGAATTATATGGTGCTGCATGACAGGCTTCCAAACGGGGCGGATTACTCCGGACAGAATCTTCTGATGTCCACCGCTACGGTGTTTCATTATTTTATGGCAAGGATTGGAGCCTGGGTGAACGGAAGTCCTATCGAGAGCGATTATTATGTGTCGAATCTGCTGCTATGGTTCAGCGCGGTGACACTTCCGCTTTCGGGTATGGGATGGGGCAGTTGGAAAAAGGTGTTTGGTTTTGGAATTTTCCAGCTCTTTTTTTCTGTACTTGTGTTTGTGCAGCCCTGCTACAATATCTATACAGATCAGGCGACAGCCTGTTGGGCGGGATCGCTGATCGCGTGGCTGGCGCTGAGAAAATGCGGCAGGCGTAACTGCTATCTGGTTCCGCTTGCTCTGCTGAATGTCGGGATGATGAAGAGCATGGTCGGACCTCTGTTCGCTGGCATCGTGCTGCTCTCGGTGGGCTGCTTTTATGTGTCAGACCGAAGCTATGAGAAGAAACCTCTGCTTCCGTCCGGCTGGGGGAAAGCGATCTTGTCGGGGAAGGGTCTGTTTGCGGTTTTCACAGTGATTTCATCTGTGTTATATACTGTAGTCTGGTCGTTTATCATTCAGAGGAACGCGGTGTACAGGACCAATGAGGAGGAGCCGGCGGAACACAGGGATCAGTTCATCAAAACAGTGAAGTCCATGCTGGCAAAGGTGTTTGAGACGGTAAACGGGGAGGATGACAGCGTTTATCTTTCCTACGCCGGTTTTTTCCTGATCATGCTGATCCTGATCACAGTGGTGTATCCACTATTTATGGAAAAAAAATGGTATGTCAGATTCCGCAATCTGCTTTCTGTCTATCTGGCGGGATTTTTTGGATATTTTCTTGTCATGCTTTACGCTTACCTGCATGTGTTCGGGTATGTGGACAGTGTGAGGGCTATGTCATTGGACAGGTATTATTCGGATTATATTATGCTTGGAATCCTTCCGGCATCTATTCCGCTTTTTGTACAGCTTCAGAAGGAACAGTCAAAGGAAAGAGGCCTGCTCAAAAGGTTTATTGCAATGGGACTGACACTGTGCATGCTCTATGGCTGCAGCGGATATCTTCTTCCGAAGGCGGCGCATATTTATGCTGTGGACACGGCAAAATATAAGGAGAGGGAAAAGTTTCTCTCCTATGCGAAGCAGGTCAAGAAAAAAACCGGGGAGGAAGGTAAGATTTATTTTATCAATCAGAGCAGGTCGGGGCTGTTTACGCTGGTCGCGGACTATGAGCTGGGTGAACAGGTGACAAGGGAAGGCATGTGCTTTAAGTTCAGGGAGGATACCAGCGAGGCGATCCTTGGACTTACGGAGTATGATATTGAGACGCTGCCGGAAGTACTTGTGAAGGACGATTACGAGTATCTCTGGGTGTATTCGCTGGATGATTACCTGATTGAGAACATGGACGCCCTTTTTGGCACAGGCAATCTGAAGGAAGGCAGTTTTTACAGGATTCTGCGAAACGGCGGCAGGGTGGAATTGGAACCGATGGGAAGAATAAAATGATCTCGCCGGAGCGCGCTGTGCGCTGGCGGGGGAATGGATGAGATCGATGGGAAACATGAAATGACCTGGGACGGGAAACACGGATACGGGATGGCGGAAGGCATGGGGGTATTTATGAAGGAGAAAATGGGACAGGACAACAGGGTTATATGGTTTGGTATCATTTTGCTGGCGCTGGGAGCAGCCGGACTCATCTTTAGCTACCGGGTCAGGCTGAACCGGGTGATGCAGGCGGAGGAAAATACAGAGGCCTATGAGATCAGATGGGATAATAAGAAATATAAGGGCAGCTACACAGGCGGGTTTTCCAGGCTGAAGCCAAACGGGGAGGGGACATTTGTCAGTGACGACGGCTCTTTTACCTATGCGGGCGGCTGGAAAAAGGGAAATATTGACGGAACCGGAACA
>CAMHJT010000107.1 GCA_946185495.1 uncultured Clostridiaceae bacterium
CGTCCTTGATGGCATAGGATACAGCCTGAAATACCTGCTGCTTTGTCGCCTCATCAATCGTCTTCCGGTAAAGCGTCTTGACGTTGCTGATAACCTCCTTCTTAAACGCTTCCTTGTCAAAGTCTAACTTTTTTGTCATGTATGCTTTTCCTCCTTGAAGTCTGAATGGAACGCCGCAGCAACCCGGCCATGCCGGATCACTCCAAAACCTCCATTCGTCTATATGTTTGTCACAGACAACTCTTTTTCTATTTTACCAAAATTATTACTTTTCCACAAGCCTAAAATAAGGTGTAATTAACCTATAACGGCTATAATTACACCTTATCCTGTGTTTTGTCACCCTGTTTTTACTGTTCAGCATGTTCTGACCAGTTTCGCAGCGGGTGAAGCTGGCGCATCCTGATTCACCCGCTGCCTGGCTGAATATACTTGTTTTGACACGGCCTGTGCAGTAAAATGCGAAGACCTGCTTCGTTGTTATCTATTTTTTCTTTGTCCTTACGCCTTTGTGATTGACATAATATTTCCCGATCCACCTGCTTTTCAGCATTTTCCCGGATCCGGGCTTGAAATAGTAGTATTTCCCGTCAATCTTCGTCCAGCCTTCCGCCATTTTGCAGGAGGATTTATCAAAATAATATTTTCCGCCCTTGCAGCTCACCCAGCCGGTCACGCGGGTGCCCTTCTTGCCAAAATAGAATGTGCCGTCCTCTGTCTGCACAATTTTTTTCCTGGCCATGACGCCCGTCTTCCCATCCAGATAATAGGTGTTCCCGTTCAGCCTGTGCAGGCCATACAGCATGCGTCCCTCGCCTTCAAACGCGTAATATTTGCCCTTGATCTTCTGAATTCCCGTCACCACATATTTCTTGCTGTTGACATAGTAGGTAAAGCCGTCCAGCGTATAAAATCCTTTCTTGAGCTGCCGGCCCCGGTTATCGAACAGGTACTTATGCAGGCCGTCGCTCTGCGAGCCGCTTGTCACAAGCGTCCCGTTCCCTTTAGCCAGATACCGCTTCCCGTCTACCGAAAACCAGCCCGTCATCATTTTTCCGCTGGAGGGATTTAAATAAAACAGATGCTCGCCGTCATTGTAAAATCCAGTCTTCAGCACACCGGTAGCCTCATCAAAATAATACCAGCTGCCCTCGTGCTTCACCCAGCCTCCGATCTTCTTTTTATCGCTGTTCACAAAATATGTGCTGCCCTTTTCGGTCTTCAAGTTGCCCTTTACCGTCTTCGTGCCGAGATTATAGTATTCCAGAATGGATTTGGCATCCGTCCTTCCCAGCTTCTGCCTCTGAGCCTTCGTGCGGAAGAACCTGTTGACGTCAGAGCTGTTGGTAATAAAGCCATGCTCGATGATCACGCTGGGAATCATCAAAAGCACGCCATGCCGCACGATGGAATAGTAATCTGAAAGCGCGCCATTGCTGTATCTTGTCCCGTTTTCAGATCTGCGCAGCAGCAGGCCGTCATCCCTGATCCCGAGAGCCTTTAGCTTCGCGAGGGCAATTTTTCCGAAGGCCTGTGTCTGAATGCGGATGCTGTCATTGTACCCGGACTTATATGCCGTCAGGACATTGGCGCCATCTGCCCTGCTGTTACCCGCGGCATTGATATGCATGCTGACCAGAAAATCCGCGTCCAGCCGTTTTGCCAGGTTGTTCCTCGAGAGCAGGTCGTCCCCAAGCCCGTTCTCAGAGGGGCAGCTTCCATCCTCTCTGGTCATGTACACGATCACATCCGCGTAATCCTCCAGATAGTCCCTGCAGGCCTTTGCGATATCGAGTACCACAGCTTCCTCCCGCAGCCCGTGTCCGGACGCGCCGGAATGCCTGTCACAGTGTCCCGGATCCAGCACGATCACCCTGGCCTTCGCGGGAGATAAGCCGGACTTCACGATGCCTGTGGAGGACTGCTCTGTGGAGCCCTGTTCCTCTGCGGGCTGCTGTGCCGTCGTATCCGCCCCCGGCGTTTCCGTCGCGGGCTGCTGCGTCACACTGCCTCCGGGCGCTTCCGTCGCGGGCTGCTGCGTCACACTGCCTCCGGGCGCTTCCGTCACGGGCTGCGCCTCCCCGCTTCCGCCGGCCGCTTCCGTCACGGGCTGCGCCTCTCCGTTTCCGCCGGCCGCTTCCGTCACGGGCTGCGCCTCTCCGTTTCCGCCGGCCGCTTCCGTCACGGGCTGCGTCTCCCCGCTTCCGCCTGTTACCGCGCCGTCCGGCCTGTCCGCTGTTTCCTGCTGCGAGGCAGCCTCATTTCCTGCCCCTGCCGCGCTGTCCCCTGTGGAAATCTGCTCCTCCACCATCGCCTTCGCGCAAACAGTGTGTCCCACGCCCTGCAGCGCCGTTTCCGGAACCAGACTTCCCATCATGGCCACAATCAGCAGGCATGATATGATTTTTCTTCCTCTCAAATCCATCTTCATCCTTTCTATACATATGCTGTCTCTTATCCTGCCGGCAGGCTGCACGCCCGGCCGGACTTAGTCTGCCCCTTTCTTCATGCTCCCGGCATGATTTAGGCAAGACTAACTCATTATACCCATTTTTTCGGCATGACGCAAGTATTGATTTTTACCAGCCTCTTTTCTCAGCCCCTGTCTGCAAAAAAAAATTTACTTATACGCCGGTAGTGTGTTATAATAGCGTTACCAAATCGCAATGAGAGGTGATCATAATGGATTATTTATGGAAAGACAGAAAGCGCACATTCCTTGGACTGCCGTGGTCCTTTACCAAATATTCGCTGACGGATGAACGGCTGTTTATCGAACAGGGATTTCTGAGCAAACGTGAGGACGAGATCCGGCTGTACAGGATTATGGATGTATCCCTGACCAGAAGCCTGGGACAGCGAATCGTGGGCGTTGGAACCATTCACTGCTGCTCCGCGGACAAGTCACTGGGTGATTTTGACATCATCAGCGTGAAGCACTCCAAGGAGGTCAAGGAGCAGCTGTCGGAACTGATCGAACAGCAGAGGGACGCGAAGCGTGTCACCAACCGGGAGTATATGCATGACCATCATGACGACTATGATGATGACGATGACCACGATCACACACTGTAAGAAGTCGTCCTGTTAATGAGAGAAGGAGGGGATCCGTTCCCCTCCTTCTCTTTTTTTCATGCCATAGCAACTGCTCAGCAGCTGCTATGGCATACACTGTTTACGCGGAAACAATTTGTTCCCCGCACCAATTACGCTTCTACCTTCGGCAGCTTCGCGATAGAAGCCGCAATCTGCTCATCTGTCGGAATCTCATCCGTCATCGTGCCGTCATTATAATTTGCGTAGGCATAGAGGTCAAAATAACCTGTTCCGGTCAGGCCGAATACAATGGTCTTCTCCTCGCCGGTCTCCTTGCACTTGAGCGCCTCGTTGATCGCCACACGGATCGCGTGAGAGCTCTCCGGTGCCGGAAGGATGCCCTCAATTCTCGCGAACTGGGTTGCAGCCTCAAACACCTCGGTCTGCTCCACGCTGACAGCCTCCATATATCCGTCATGGTAGAGCTGGGACAGGGTAGAACTCATGCCGTGGAACCGCAGGCCGCCCGCATGGTTGGGAGATGGCATAAAGCTGCTTCCGAGCGTGTACATCTTCGCCAGCGGACAGATCATACCGGTATCACAGAAGTCATACGCGTAAGTTCCGCGCGTGAAGCTCGGGCAGGAAGCAGGCTCCACCGCAATGATCCGGTAATCCGCCTCGCCTCTCAGCTTCTCGCCCATAAACGGAGCGATCAGGCCGCCCAGGTTTGATCCGCCGCCCGCGCAGCCGATGATCATGTCAGGCTTGATCCCGTATTTATCCAACGCAATCTTGGTCTCCAGACCGATCACAGACTGATGCAGCAATACCTGGTTGAGCACGCTGCCCAGCACATAGCGGTATCCCGGCAGTGAGGTCGCCACCTCAACAGCCTCGGAAATCGCGCAGCCCAGGCTTCCGCCTGTTCCCGGATGCTCGGCGAGGATCCGCTTGCCTACCTCAGTCGTCTCAGACGGTGACGGCACAACGGAAGCGCCGTAGGTCCGCATCACCTCGCGGCGGAACGGCTTCTGCTCATAGGAAACCTTTACCATGTATACCTTGCAGTCCAGGTCAAAATAAGAACACGCCATGGACAGCGCGGTTCCCCACTGGCCGGCTCCGGTCTCCGTGGTCACGCCCTTCAGACCCTGCTTTTTCGCATAATACGCCTGCGCAATGGCTGAATTCAGCTTATGGCTTCCGCTGGTATTATTTCCCTCAAATTTGTAGTAAATCTTAGCCGGAGTCTGCAGCTTCTCCTCCAGGCAGTACGCCCGTACCAGCGGGGACGGTCTGTACATCTTGTAAAAGCTGCGGATCTCCTCCGGAATCTCAATGAACGGCGTAGTCTCGTCAAGCTCCTGCGCCACGAGCTCCTCGCAGAATACCGGCGCGAGCTCCTCCGCTGTCATCGGCTTGCCGGTGCCTGGATTGAGCAGCGGCGCGGGCTTATTTTTCATGTCTGCCCGCAGGTTATACCATTCCTTCGGCATCTCGTTCTCATTCAAATAAATTTTGTAGGGTACTTTCTGTTCTGACATAGGTTTTTCCTCCTTCAAATGATACTTCCGGCGATTACGAAACATTGTGCTTTTTCGATCGGCTTTATGCAGGATATATTTTTCCGGGCTTACATTCCTGACGCCGGCAAAAAACATACATCCAGCACAAAGCCTGATCCTGCACTTTGAGGTTCGCAATTACCTGATAATTCTTCCGGGACAGGATGATCTATCACTGATCCGGCAGGGGGTCTCCACCCTGCGCATAAAAAAACCTGTCCCTACAGTTCCTACTGCTGGGACAGGTATCTGTTCTTTACCTGCGGTGCCACCCGGCTTGGTGCGATTCACACCCACTTAGCGCATACCTTCATATGCTGAACTTTGTTTACGGAGATCCATCACTCCGTCTCCCATACTCTGATGCTTCAAGCCCCGGTTCTTTCACGCCACAGCTCTTTCATCATTTCAAGTCGCCCTCTGAAGTCCATTCGGCAAAACACTTCTCACTGCAATTCCACCACCTGCAGCTCTCTGTAGGGAAGGAGGCTGAGCCTACTTACTCTTCATCAACGGTTTGTAAAATTATAACACAACGCGGAAAGCGCTGTCAACAAAAAATACCAATCACCCTTCCTACAATACACAAGCTCCCAAAGGGTGAACTGTTACTTAATACGCCCTTCCAAAATATACCATCTTCTTCGCCGGCTTGCCGCAATGCACACAGACATTGCTGATCTGCTCCTGCTCAAACGGCATGCAGCGCGTGGAAGCGCCGGTCTCCTCCTTGATCGCCTCCTCGCAGGCCGTCTCGCCGCACCACATTGCCTTGATGAAGCCCTGCTTATGCTCTATAATATCCGTAAATTCCTCCCAGCTTGCAGCGGTGTGGGTATTCTCCTCCCTGTGCTTCAAAGCCCTCTCATACAAAGATTTCTGAATATCCTCAAGCAGCTCCCCGATCCTGCCTTCCAGCTCCGCAAACGGAACCACCAGCTTCTCACCGGTATCCCTGCGGACTACCAGCGCCTGGCCTGCCTCGATATCCCTCGGTCCAATCTCCACGCGGAGCGGAATGCCGCGCATCTCCTGCTCAGCAAACTTCCAGCCCGGATTCTTGTCCGAAGCGTCCACCTTCACGCGGTAAGCGGCAAGCATCTGCTTAAGCTCCTCCGCCTTCTCCAGCACGCCCTCCTTCTTCTGCATCACCGGAACGATCATCACCT
Organism: uncultured Clostridiaceae bacterium; assembly: GCA_946185495.1. Taxonomy (GTDB): domain Bacteria; phylum Bacillota; class Clostridia; order Lachnospirales; family Lachnospiraceae; genus CAG-590. Next base: position 5,774 of record CAMHJT010000107.1, read on the forward strand.
GGACAGGCGCTACCTTCGGCGGCAGGACCAGGCCGGAATTGTCGCCATGCACCATGATGATGGCGCCGATCAGCCTTGTCGTCATGCCCCATGAGGTCTGGTGCACATACTCCAGCGTGTTATCCCTGCTCGTATACTGTATGCCAAAGGCCTTCGCGAAACCGTCGCCGAAATTGTGGCTGGTACCTGACTGCAGCGCCTTGCCGTCATGCATCAGCGCCTCGATCGTATAGGTCGCCTCCGCGCCCGCGAATTTTTCCTTCTCTGTCTTCTGTCCCTTGATGACCGGAATCGCCAGCACCTTCTCGCAGAAATCCGCATAGATATTCAGCATCTGAATGGTGCGCTCCTCCGCCTCCCCGGCTGTCGCATGGGCGGTATGGCCCTCTTGCCACAGAAACTCCCGCGACCGCAGGAACGGCCTGGTCTCCTTCTCCCAGCGTACCACCGAGCACCACTGATTATAAATCTTCGGCAGATCCCTGTAGGACTCTATCTCATTTGCATAAAAATCACAAAACAGCGTCTCTGAAGTCGGCCTCACGCACAGCCTCTCCTGCAGCTGATTCAATCCGCCATGCGTCACCCACGCCACCTCCGGCGCAAAGCCCTCCACATGATCCTTTTCCTTCTGCAACAGGCTCTCAGGAATGAACATGGGAAGATACACATTCTCCACTCCCGCCTCCTTGAACCTGTCATCTAACTGCTTCTGGATCAATTCCCAGATCGCGTATCCCGCAGGCTTGATCACCATGCAGCCCTTCACGCTGGTGTAATCGATCAGATCCGCCTTCAGCACCACATCCGTATACCACTGGGCAAAATCCTCCTCCATAGAGGTGATCTGCTCTACCATTTTCTTGTCCTTCGCCATCTCTTCATGCTCCTTTATGTCTTTCTTTTTCATGATCATCCTGTCTGAACAGTTACTTCGTATCTTACAATACAACGCCATAAAAGTCAATATTTCAGGCAACTAAGCGAAAGCGTGCACGAAGTGTAAATAAACTATAAACTACCCGCCGGAAGCCGTCCGGTATATCAAACGATCCGCCACAGAAATTTTTTTATTTTTCAATTGACTTTAATTTTACTTAATGATAGACTATGTATGTATTAATAAAGTGTTTTAAGATACCATCACTTCTCGCTATGTTTTGGTATTACAATGCCTCTATGATACAATTAATTTTTTTAGGGAGGTACTTTTTCATGAACAAAGGTACAGTAAAGTGGTTCAATTCAACGAAGGGATTTGGTTTTATCACCAATGACGAAACTGGCGAGGATGTATTCGTACATTTTTCTGGTATTGTTGCAGACGGTTTTAAGACTCTTGACGAGGGTCAGACTGTAACATTTGACATTGAACAGGGCGCAAAGGGTGCTCAGGCAGTGAATGTGACTGTTGTGGCCTAAGCCCGCATAGAGCAACACAGGAATAGTATAGGATGCAGAAAAACCCGCCGTAACGGCGGGTTTTTTATTGATTACTTTTCTATTTTTTCAAATTCAAACCTCAGATTGATCCCAATATCCCCCTGTTTCCAATATGGCTCCGAACCAACCGTTAGTTCACCGACAAAATCCAGACCGGACAGCGTACCCGCCTCATCCGCAGGCATCACAAAACTGTAAACATTCTCATTCAATCCATTTTGCAGCGGAATCCGTTCCCCTGTATCCGGCGCGACCAGATACAACTGACAATCCTTTTCCACTCCATTTTCCAGCTTTTCAGACTTCACATCCACGTTGACACTCTTCACAGTAACCCTCGTATCCACGCTGCTGATGTTTTTTAGCGCCAGCCCCTTTGAAAACACCTGCTCGCCGCCAAAAATCCTGTCTGGATCCACATAAATCTTAAACTCCTTAGCCAGAAATACCGCTACCAGCTCCTCCTCCGTCACATCAATTTCCTTGTGAAGCATCACCGCGTTTCCACAGTTGTCAATGACACGGATTGATATATCATAGTGGCCAATCTCCTCAAAATTCAATGAAAACGCCTGTTTTGCCGGCACCTCCAGATCATTTGCCAGCTTTACGGTTTCTGTTGTTATAACATGATTCAGTTCATAGGGCTGCCCGTTCACAAAACACTCAATTGTCTGGATACCGGAAATGATCTCGCCGCTATCCTCCACGGATACGCCCATGGTATATGGAGCAGTATAGCGTTCACTCTCAACAACCTGAATGGACGGGGCATCTTTCTCTATCATGAGGTATCTTGACACAGCCTCCGATATATTACCCGCGCGATCCTGGCAGCTATAATTCAAGCGGCCATAAAACTGTTCCGGCAGAGTGTAACAAGGCTCCTCCAAATGATCAAATATAAAACCAAACCTATCCCCATAGACCAGATTTATCCTGTCAACGCCCGCGCTTTGTTCTCCGTCCTGAATTGAAAACCTGATATCAGGCGAATTAGTGCAATATATCTCTTCCTTTCCTGTCTCAAGTATCTGATATGCTTTACCGTCTATGCTAATCCCGGGATCCGCCGTATCTCTGGTATACGAAAACACCGTACTGCGTTCTTCCTTTCCATTTGTCACATAAACCGTAAGCGCTCCCGGTGAAGCATCCTCGCGGATCACTACTGAACCGGCATACTCCTGCTCCGACCCCAGACGAATCCTGTCAAACCCGTTTTCTCCGGTGGGGATCAGTTCTATGTCACCAGCATAGGCATCCCTGCCGCTACGCGCAAGTCCCTTCACCAATATCCTACAGGCACCCCCACCGGATTCCGCTGTCAGGCCTTCCACCGGCATATATTCCTCCAGCGCTTCCGCCATGAGCTGTTCCTCCAATGACATCGCATCCCGTTCCTGCTGTCCCGAAGCCACGCTGCTGTCTCCCCCGTCTTTCTCCTGTCCCGTCAAACTATTGGAATCCGGTATCATTTTTCTCTGTCCAGTTTCTGATCCTCTCTGCGGTGTCTGCCCTGTCTCAGATCTGTTACTCTGTTCATTTTCCTTCCGCGCTTCTACAGTGACGTTATCCTGCACCGTTTCCTTGTTCTCTTTCGTTGCAGCATCATCCTGCTCCACTTTCATCTCCGTCACCGTACCAGACTCCTGCTCTGTGCCCTTCCGCCCATCCGAAACAGGAGTATCTTTCTGCGGTTCCAGTTCAATCAGCTGTTCCTTTACAACTGGCAGCGTTGGCCGGATTATCGCGTAGATATTGTTCAGGAAACCGAGCAGATGCATTTTCTCCGCCTGATCCAGCACAAATTCCGTACAATCCTTCAAAGACACGCCAACAGTTTCCTCAGCAGCTCCGTCCTTTTCTGCCTGCATAGAGTCTCCCGGGTTCTGTATCATACTTCCTGATCCAGCTGATTCACCCATAACCGACGCTGCCTGCCGGACTTCGTTCTCATCCGCTGTGCTCTGCCTGTCTGGGGAAACAGTCTTTTCTCCATCCTGTGTCCCGGAAAATACTGCTTTCTCCGTTCCCTGTGTCCCGGAAAATACTG
>CAMHJT010000108.1 GCA_946185495.1 uncultured Clostridiaceae bacterium
GTGCGTTTCTCACAATAAACCAAATTTTAGCCAATTATATTTTATCATTTTTTATCATTTTTTCAAGCATAACATCTTAAAAATAAGAAGAAAATCATAAAAAAATGGCAGCGTTTTCCCCTCAGGCCGAAATGCCCCACACCAAACGTCCACCGACGGATCAGGCATTCGCGCTTCGGGATCGTTTTACAGACAAAAAGAGTCCCGCCGCCTGCGTATAACAGCAGCGGGACTCCTCTTAAAAACATCAGCCCCTACTCTTCCGATGAAGTCTCAGTCTCCGCTTCAGACACCTCCACGGTCACATCAGGCTCAGGAATGGCCTGCCCGCAGGAAGTACAAAAACGTGTTCCCTCCTCAACCACAGCGCCGCATCCGGGACATTTGAGCTGTGGACTGGTCTTTACCTCAACCACAACATCCTTTGGCATCGGCGCTCCGCACGAGCTGCAGAACGAGGCTTCCTTCGCGTTCTCCGCACCGCATTTTTCACAGCAGCGGATTCCCCTGATGTCCTGAATCTGAATCTTGTAATCCTCAATCTGCTGCTCCAGCTTCCGGATCGAGTCAACCATATTCTGAAATTCGTCCTCACAGTCATCCGCATGAGAGCTGTAATACTGTTTTCCAATCTGCGTATACAATTTGTTGATCTTGCTCTCACTCTGCGAAATCAGGGAATTCACCCTTGCCAGCTCAGAGACCTCTTTTGTCTTCTGCACGGTCTTCTGTCCGGCGTCTGAAACCTTCTTGCCCAAATCATCAAAAAAACCCATACCCCTACCATCTCCTTTTTTATTATTATGAGTATCCGGAAACCGTCCGATTAGCCGTCGAACAGTAACCCATACTGCCAGCAAAGCTGTCATTTATTATTTTCTGCCAGCACTCCTTTGTTATGGATCAGATAATCCAGAAGGGAAACAATAGTCAGGATCAGTGCCGCGTAGATCAGCACTGTCTCAAGCCCGTAAATCTGTGTGTCATAATCCGGAAAAAGGCTTCCAAAATCCGCCAGCAGGATGCAGATCATCACCATCTGCTCCGCAGTCTTAATTTTGCCCCAGATCCCGGCCGCGATCACGATCCCGTTATCCGCCGAGACGGAACCCGCTGATGATAAATTCCCTGGCAATAATTACAATTACAACCCAGCAGGGTATTCTTCCTATCTCAACAAACGCAATCATTGCGGAACTGACCAGCAGCTTGTCCGCCAGAGGATCCATGAATTTTCCGAAATTTGTGACAAGATTGTATTTTCTCGCAATTTTGCCATCCAGCATATCAGTCAATGAGGCAACCGCGAAGATCACAAGGGCGATCCAGTTTCCATAGGGTACCTCGTCCCAGAGCATGGCCACCAGGAAAAATGGGATCAGAAGCGTTCTTAAAATTGTTAATTTATTTGGTAAATTCATCTTTTCTTACTCCTATCAAATCATATTCATTGCACCCGGTGATTGTCACCTCAATGAAAGCTCCGGTCATCAGCTCCTCCTCAGAGGATACAAATATGCTGCCATCTATCTCCGGCGCGTCCATATAGGACCGGCACACATACATCTGATCCTCATACAGATATCCGTCCACGACAGCCTGAAGCGTCTGCCCGACTCTTGAGCGGTTCTCATCAAGGGAAACCTCCTGCTGCAGCTCCATCAACTCATCGCGCCACCGCTCCTTCGTCTCCTCCGGAACCTGATCCGGAAATTCCGCGGCTGCCGTCCCTTCCTCCGCCGAATACGTAAATACTCCCAGACGCTCAAACTCCATCTCGTCTACAAATTCAAGCATGCTCTGATGCGCCTCCTCCGTCTCACCGGGAAATCCGGTGATCAGCGTCGTGCGCAGCGCAATGTCAGGGATCATTTCCCGAAGCTTCCGGATTCTTTCCTTCAGCGCCTCCTTCGTGGTTTTTCGTCCCATGCGTTTCAGGATCCCGTCCTCACAGTGCTGGATCGGCATATCCAGATAATGGCATACCTTGGGATTGTCCCTGATCTCCTCCATCAGCTCCTGCGTGATCTCCTCCGGATAACAGTACAGCAGCCTGATCCAGACAAGATCCTCGATCCCTGCAAGCCTGCGCAGCAGCTCCGGCAGTTTCTTCTCCCCGTACAGGTCGACGCCATAAAGCGTTGTCTCCTGCGCCACCAGGCACAGCTCTGAAACGCCGCCCGCCACAAGCTCCTCCGCCTGGTGGACCAGCTCCTCCATCGGCACGCTGCGGTACCGCCCGCGTATCTTCGGAATAATACAATAGGTACAGTGCTTGTCACAGCCCTCCGCCAACTTCAGATATCCCATAAAGGTTCCCGGCGTTGTAAGACGCCTGCCGGTGAACAGTGGAAGCCGGTCCGGCTCTGACACCCGCTCAAAGGCCTGTCCTCCCAGCGCCTCGCGAACTGCGTCCGCTATAGCGCCGATATCAGCAGTTCCAAGCACCGCGTCAACCTCCGGCAGCTCCTGCCTTAGCTCCTCATGATACCGCTGCGCCAGACAGCCGGTCACGATCAGCGCCTTCAGCCTGGCCGTTTTCTTCAATTGTCCAAGTTCGATGATCGTCTCTATGCTTTCCTCTTTGGCGTCGTGAATAAAGCAACAGGTATTGACCACCGCGACATCCGCCTCCTGCTCATCGCTGGTGATCGCATATCCCTGATCCTCCAGCAGGCCGAGCATCATCTCGCTGTCCACCAGATTCTTGTCACAGCCCAGGGAAACAAATAATATCTGAATCATATCTTATGGTTACTCCTTCCGGTTTCACGCCCCGGTTTACTGTACCGTGCTACATCAAAGCCGCCTGTACACAGTTGTACATAAGCATCGCAATCGTCATCGGTCCGACCCCGCCGGGAACCGGCGTGATTGCAGAGGCCACAGGCTCCACGCTCTCAAAATCAACATCCCCGCACAGCTTATTATCCGCGTTTCTGTGGATTCCCACATCGATCACAACCGCGCCCTCCTTCACGTAGGAGGCGTCCACCATCTTCGGCTTGCCAACTGCGACAACAAGGATATCCGCGCGCCTGCAGACTTCCTTCAGGTTCTTCGTTCTGGAATGCGCAACCGTAACGGTTCCGTTCTCGCGCAAAAGCAGTAACGCCATGGGCTTACCTACGATATTGCTCCGCCCGATCACGACGCATTCCTTTCCCTCGATCTCAATGCCGCTCCGCTTCAGAAGCTGGATAATACCCGCCGGCGTACAGGACACAAATCCCTTCTGACCAATGCTCAAAGCCCCCACGCTCTGGGGATGAAAACCATCCACATCCTTGGCCGGATCGATCGCCTTGATCACAGCCTCCTCATCAATATGCGCCGGAACCGGAAGCTGGACTAAAATGCCATGAATCTTCGGATCTGCATTCAGCTTCCCGATCAGCGCAAGCAGCTCCTCCTGTGACGTCTCCTCCGGAAGCTCGTAGCTTTCAGAACGGATTCCGATATACGCGCAGGCCTTTTTCTTGTTGCCTACATAGACGGATGAAGCCGGATCATTCCCCACCTGAATCACTGCCATGCCAATCTCTTTTCCCTCTTCCTTCAACGCGGCAACCTGCTCCTTCAGCTCATCCTTTATCTCCCGGCTGATCCTCTTGCCGTCAATCAATTCCGCCATTTTTTTCTCCTTTCCATCTATCTCATCGCTTTTTCAGAACAACCCGGTGATCCGGCCGTCTACCACATCGATCTTCTCCGCCGCCGGTGCCTTCGGAAGTCCCGGCATTGTCATAACCGAGCCGGTGATCACAACCACAAATCCGGCACCCGCGCTGACATAGACCTCACGCACTGAAAGCTCAAAGCCGTCCGGTCTTCCGAGCTTCACCGGATCGTCCGAAAGCGAATACTGCGTCTTTGCCATGCATACCGGAAGATTGCCAAATCCAAGGCCCGTAATGCGTTCCAGCTGCTTCTTTGCCTGCGCGCTGTAGACAACACTGCCAGCGCCGTAGATCCGCTTCGCGATCGTCTCGATCTTATCCGTCAGCGGCAGCTCCTCCTCATACAGCGGCCTGTAAGCGGACTTTCTGGTATCCAGCACCTGCAGCACCTTCTTTGCAAGCTCCTCGCCGCCCTGTCCGCCATGCTCCCATACCTGAGCCAGCGCGAACTCACAATCCCTGCTCTCCACAAACTCCTTCACAAAGGAAAGCTCTGCCTCGGTATCTGTCACAAAACGGTTCAGTGTCACAATGATCGGCACGCCAAAGAGCTTCAGGTTCTCGATATGCTTTTCCAGATTCACAATTCCGGCCTTCAGCGCGTCCAGATTCTCGACAGACAGGCTGCCCTTCTCCACGCCGCCGTTGTATTTCAAAGCGCGCACTGTCGCCACCAGCACTACAGCATCCGGTGAGAGTCCTGCCTTCCGGCATTTGATGTCCATAAATTTTTCAGCGCCGAGATCCGCTCCAAAGCCTGCCTCTGTCACCACAATATCTGATAATTTGAGCGCCAGCCTCGTGGCGCGCACGGAATTGCAGCCATGCGCGATATTTGCAAACGGGCCGCCATGTACAAACGCAGGCGTATGCTCCAGCGTCTGGATCAGGTTTGGCTTTAACGCATCTTTTAACAGTGCGGCCATCGCGCCCACCGCATTGAGATCCTTCGCCGTCACCGGCCTGCCATCCGCCGTGTACGCGACAATGATCTTCGAAAGCCTGTCCTTCAGATCCTCCATGTCCTTCGCCAGGCAGAGGATCGCCATAATCTCCGACGCTACCGTGATCACAAAATGATCCTCCCGTACATAGCCATCCATCCTGCTTCCAAGTCCGACCACTATATTGCGCAGCACCCTGTCATTCATATCCAGGCAGCGTTTCCAGACAACCTGTCTTGGATCGATCCCCAGCGCGTTGCCCTGCTGAATATGATTGTCCAGCATGGCTGCCAGCAGGTTGTTGGCAGAGGTGATCGCGTGAAAATCTCCCGTAAAATGCAGATTCAGATCCTCCATGGGAACTACCTGGGAGTATCCGCCTCCCGCCGCTCCGCCCTTGATGCCGAAGCACGGTCCGAGTGAAGGCTCCCGAAGCGCGATAGACGCCTTCTTCCCCAGCCTTCCAAGCGCCTGGCCAAGTCCGACTGTCACCGTTGTCTTGCCCTCTCCTGCCGGCGTCGGATTGACTGCCGTCACCAGCACCAGCTTACCGTCCTCATTTCCCTCAATCCTGCTGATCAGCTCATCTGACAGCTTCGCCTTATATTTCCCATATAACTCCAACTCATCCTCAGAGATATCCAGCTTCGCGGCAACCTCCCTGATATGAACCATTTCCGCTTCCTGCGCAATCTCAATATCTGTCTTCATAGCTCCTCCTGATATCAAATATGTTTATTCCCTATCCGTTTTCATTTTAACGATATTATTTGATTTCGTCAATATACAAGATTATTTTGTTTTATCTGTCCCTGATCATTGTACTGTTCAGCCCTCATCCCGAGTACAGGCTCCCAGAGTTTTTTAATAATATTCCTCAATATACTGCTCAAACTGCTCCTCCGACATCAGCACCTGTCTCGGCTTGGTTCCCTCCTCAGGCCCCACCACGCCGGCGTCACAGAGCTGGTCCATGATCCTCGCGGCTCTGTTAAAGCCCACCTTGTACATTCTCTGCAGCATACCGATGGACGCCTTGTTCTTCTCTATAATAAACCTGCCGGCCTGCACAAAGTACTCATCGAGCTCATTTCCGGAATCCCCGCCCCCGATCGGGACAGAGCTTCCGGAAACAGATGATTCGATCCGGCTTGTCACGCTATCATTGTAGGAGCCCTCTCCGTTCTGTGCCTTCAAAAATTCCACAATATCCACCACCTCATCATCCGAGATGTAAGCGCCCTGCACCCGCAGCGGTTTCGGATACATTGTGGGATAAAAGAGCATATCTCCATTTCCAAGCAGCTTCTCTGCGCCCACGCTGTCGATGATGGTTCTGGAATCCACGCCGGAGGATACAGACAACGCGATCCTTGACGGCACATTAGCCTTGATCAGTCCCGTCACCACGTCCACCGAAGGACGCTGTGTCGCGATGACCAGATGAATGCCGGCTGCCCTGGCAAGCTGCGCCAGACGGACGATCGCCTCCTCCACCTCAGCCTTGGCCACCATCATCAGATCCGCCAGCTCGTCCACGATGATCACAATCTGCGGCATCTTCTGAAGCGAATCCGCATCCGCCTTTCCGGAATGGATCGCCTCCTCCACCTTGGCGTTATAGCCCTGAATATTGCGCACATTATACTCCGAAAACTTCTGGTACCTGTCCGTCATCTCCACAACAGCCCAGTTCAAAGCGCCCGAGGCCTTCTTTGCGTCAGTCACGACCGGCGTGAGAAGATGCGGAATCCCATTATATACCTTAAGCTCCACCTGCTTGGGATCGATCAGGATCAGCTTGACCTCATCCGGACGCGCCTTGTACAGGATGCTCATGATCAGGGTGTTCGTACAGACGGATTTGCCGGAGCCGGTAGCGCCCGCGATCAGCAGATGCGGCATCTTCGCCAGATCCTCCACAACAACATTTCCTTCTATATCCTTACCGATCGCCACTGCAATACGGGACGGGTGCTTCTTGAATTTTTCTGTATCGATCAGCTCCCGGAATCCTACGCCGCTGCGTTTTTCGTTCGGAATCTCAATACCGACCGCCGATTTACCCGGAATCGGCGCCTCGATCCGGATGCTCTGTGCCGCCAGGTTCATCATCAGGTCGTCGGCAAGTCCCGTAATCTTGCTCACCTTCACGCCCTGCTCCGGCACCATCTCGTACCTCGTCACTGACGGACCGCAGCTGAAATTGGTCATTGTCACATTGACGCCAAAGCTCTTCAATACCTCCTGCAGCTTGACCGCGTTCTGCCGGATGACCTCGCCCTTGGCAGCCTCCTGCGCCTTTCCCTTTTTAAGGAGTTCCAGCGGCGGAAACCTGTAATCCGCGTCGCTTGTTCCGATCTCCTTCGCAGACAAGGTCTTGACGGGCGCAGCCGTCAGATTTTCAATCTCACTGCCGGCGGTTACACCGCCAGAGGCAGGCGCTACGGCTTTCTCTCCTTTGACCCGCGCACAGTCCGACTGACGCCGCGCCGGACCGGCATCGTTCTGTCCAGCCTGGTTTCTTCCTTCTCTCCTGTTCAGGGAGGTCAGAAGCTGTCTCGCGGCCTCATCCGGATCCACTCCGTCATCGTCATCATATTCAGCTGCCATGACCGCCTCATACGGCTGTTCCACTGACGTATCACGGATTTCCTCCATCCCGCTGCCGCCTGCTGCGCCTGCCGGCCCGGCCTCATATTCTATCCCGGAGGAATCCATTTCTCTCCCTTCCGGATGCTGCCTGTCAATATCCTGGATCCCTGTTTCCACACGCTCCCCATGAGAGGAAGATGTAGCGGCTTTTCGATGCTCCTCCTGTGAACGTCCTGCGCCGGCTGCCATCCCCTGCTCTCCTGCCGTGCGCAAAAATTCCTCTTCCGGTCTCCTGCCCTGTGACGATACCGTCCACGGCAGCGCTCCATCCTCATCAAAGGGTGAAGCGATCACCTGCGCGTCCTCCGACGCCGGAAGCACTGAGGGAACAATGCTTTTCGCGGCTTTTCGCTCCTGCGGCTCCGCTCCCGTTCCGCGCTTTTTCTTCGGGACGGAGCCTTCCATATTTTCTCCGGGAAGATTTACCATCTTGTCAATGTGGATTTCGGAAACGCCATCCTGCTCCCGCATGGTACGACCTGCCGGAAGGATTCCCTGATCCGTATCCGCCGGAAGAACCGCGATGGACTCCAGCACCGAGGTTCTCGGAGGCTTCCTCTCCTCCGGATAATCCTCCTCGATGATCTCCTCATATTTTTTCCTGCGCTTTTTCCTGTCCTTTTCAGATCGCGCCGGGCGCTCCTCCACAAACTCCTCCTGCTCGTCCCCCGCAGACAGCTCGTCCTCAAAGGACTGCGCGAAGGAAGCGCCAAACTCCTTGAAGAAATCGATCAGGGAAACCTCTGCTAACAGCACGACGCACAGGATGATCGCCAGCGCGATCACAATATAGGTTCCCACCTGTCCCACAAGGGTATGTAACAGCCATGCCACCAGGCCACAGATCACGCCGCCTCCGATCCTTGACTGGTATCCGGCAAGATACCAGTCCTTGATGGCGAATTGCTCCGCGCCCTCATACATCTGCCCCATCATGCCGACACACAACAGCACGCCAAAGCCAAATACCACCTTCTGCACAGCCCTCCGCTTATACTGATTGATATGCAGGAAAAACGCCGCAAACATCACCACCAGAGGCAGGACATATTCCACAACGCCAACCATGCCGAACAGGAACCTGCTCACGTAATTGATAACCCCGCAGAGCCCGAAATTTCCAAGCTCCAGGATCAACATGCAGGCGCAGACCACCCACACCACCATCTCCGAGGTATAGGATACTTCCTCCTGCGGCTGCTCCTCCTGTTTCGTCCTGGGCTGCTGCCTCTTTGTATGCTGCTTAGTTTGTTGTTTTGCCTGTGTTTTATTACCGGCCAAGCTGACAACCTCCTTTTAAACCTGTCAATTCTGCGGTCCGCACATTCGCCGCCAGATCAGCCGCCGCGGACACAGTATTTACATTCTACTATTTTTTCCCTGATTTATCAAGCGATATAAGCAAGAAAACGCTTCTCTGATCCCTCCCACCTCGTCAATAAGGCCCGCCCTGACGGCTTCCCCGCCCACCAGCACGCTTCCCACATCCTTTGCAAGCTCTGTTGTGTTGAACATGATCTGTTTGAGCCGGTCTTCACAGATCCTTGAATGCCTGCAGGTAAAGGAAATGATACGATCCTGCATCTTGTCAATATACTCGTAGTTATGCTTCACTCCCAGCACCGTCCCGTTCATTCGGATCGGATGCACCACCATGGTCGCGGTGGGTACGATAAAAGAGCGATCGCCCGACACGCTAAGCGGCACGCCGATCGAATGCCCTCCCCCAAGCAGCAGCGTAACCGTTGGCACAGACAGCGACGCAATCATCTCCGCTATGGCAAGCCCGGCCTCCACATCGCCGCCCACCGTATTGAGCAGCACCATGAGACCTGCAATCTCCCGGTTTTCCTCCACCCCTGCCAGCTCCGGCAGCACATGCTCATATTTTGTCGTCTTTGTGCCTACAGGGGTGACTCCAAACTTCTTTGCAAGGTATACGT
>CAMHJT010000109.1 GCA_946185495.1 uncultured Clostridiaceae bacterium
GCGTTGTCATCGGGTCACATAGCCCGCTATGCTCCCCTCTTCCGCCTTGCAGCTGTCAACAATCTGGTGTCCATAAATTAAAAAATGATTGAGACGGCACACTAGAACATAAAATAGCTAAGGATCAGATCCGGCAATTTGGAAGGAGAAACAGGTTTTATCGTAAATACAACATTTAAGGGGAGAAAGCGATGCGTTCGGAGAATGCAGGGAAGAATCTTGCGAACGCTTAGGAGCATGTCATTCGATTGGACAAGGAAGGATAAAAGGAAACCATGAATATATCACAGCTAAAATATGTGCTTGCAATTGCGGAATCGGCATCCATGCGGGAGGCAGCGACCAAATTATATGTTTCACAGCCGGCGCTCTCGGCTAGCGTCCATGATCTGGAGGAGGAGTTAGGCATCCTGATTTTTGAGCGGACGACGAAGGGAATTTCTCTCACGGATGCCGGGCGGGAGTTTGTCACCTATGCCCAGAAAGCGGTGGGGCAGTATGAAATTTTAGAGGACCGGTATCTCTCTCAGGACAGTGAAAAAGAACGATTCTCCGTTTCCACCCAGCATTATAATTTCGCCATCAAAGCATTTACAGATGTGATTAAGAAGATGGATCCGGAGCGGTATATTTTTTCGATCCATGAGACAAAGACCAAGGATGTTCTGGATGATGTAAGGACGATGAAAAGCGAGGTGGGGATCATTTCGTTTTCCGGTTCCAATGAGGCGGTCATCCGGAAGCTGTTCCGGGATTATGGCCTTTCCTTTACCCCTCTGATGCGGAGGGAAACCTATATCTATGTATGGGAGGAACATGAGCTTGCCGGCAGAAAGGAGATTTCCATTGAGGAAATGCGGAGCTATCCCTGCGTCACCTTTGACCAGAGCAATGAGGGTAATTTTTATCTGACGGAGGAGGCCATGGCGGATTACTCCTTTGACAAGATGATCAAATCCGATGACCGGGCGACTTCCATGGAGATCATTGCGGAGCTTGGAGGGTATTCGATCGGTTCGGGCATGCTCTCCGGAGAGGATGTGATCCTGCAGGGGCTGGTCGCCATAAAACTCCTGGAGGAGGATCCCCTGACCATCGGATACATCGTCAGAAAAGGCAGCAGCCTGTCTTCCTATGGAAACGCGTATGTGGAGGAGCTTCTGAAGTACCGGGAGATCAGATGAAAACCGGTATCTGCCAGGCAGGTGCTTGCCGGATACAAAATGGTTTCAATGGGGGATTTTTGGAATGAAAGTGACAGGGGTTCCCATACGGAGCGCAGCTGTCATAAAAAATGGAGACAGTGAATGATGAACATGTTAAATGATTATCTATATAAAGGGGATACGGTTGTAAAGATCCTGCATAATTACTCTGATGATCTGAAGAAAAGCGCGATTTGCAATAATAACGGAGTGGACCTCGCGCACAGCAACTGTCTTTTGCAGATGCTGGGATTGTTGGAACACAATGATTTTCTGACGGGCCAGTCTCAGAAGATCAGGGAATTTTATAAGTACATGGCAGATAAATATCCGTTTCTTGCGTTCACATTTAAGGGGCGGATCAAATCCCTGATCAGGCTGGAGGAGAAGATCAACGGGAATATAGTGGAATATATCTATAATTATCACTGTGAGACGGGAGAGTATCCTTCAGAGGTGCAGATCAAAAATCAGATCGGAAGGATCAAGGATCTGATCGCTTACCGGATTGTGATCTCTCTGCCGCAATGCCATATGAAGCCGGGGGATGACAGGGGAGAACTGGAACTGGGATATCTGTATGAGATCGCTGACGCCCTGCCTGATTTTCTGGAGGAGAGAGGATTTGAGCCGGAGGAGTCAGGAATTGATGATCGCAGCGAGAGGATAGAGGACCGCTTTAAAACCTATTACAGGGATTACATAGAAAAGCCTAATCAATATGGGTACCAGTCACTGCATATCTCTTTTTTTGACAATATCTCCCGAAGCAACATAGAGGTACAGATCAGGACAAAAGAGATGGATGACACTGCTGAGATAGGACCTGCCAACCATCTTGGTTATGAAAAGCGTCAGGAAAAAGAGCGGGCGCGCAGGGAGAAGATCCCGCGCGGGGAAAATCCTTATTTTGATGACGCGTATGACAGGGGAATGAGGCTTCAGGAAATAGATCTCAGCAGGATCAATGTCAACATGTTTGGGGCGATAGACAATACGCTTATCAATGATGGATGCGGTTTGTACCGTGGGAGACTGATCCTGCCGTATGAGCATTTGTCAAGATTTCAGAATGATCTGATCTGAATTTCCGGGATCAGCCGTGACAGTTCAGCCTCTGGCTGAACTGTTACGCTGCGGGCCCGGAATGTGAACCATACACCCGGACAGACAGCGTCCGGCTTAACTAAATAACATTGAAGGGTGGACTGTTACGATCATTTCATAAGGTTTCATAAAAACGGGCTCTGGAGCCAGTCTTAAAAAGGACAGGCTCCGGAGCTTTTTTGTGTGGCAGCAATAAAAAATTGTCATGCGCTTAGAAGTGCTTATCACGGGCGATAAAACACATGTATTTTGCGAAAGGCGGCTGTGGTGTCATAATAGATTCAGATCAAAGCGAACGCGATTCAGAGAAGGGCGGAGCCAATCGTTCTTCTTCAAGGGAGGTTGTTATGAACTTTAATACAAATCTGTTACATGGAAAGTCCATCATAAAAAATCCCGGGCGCGAAATCCTTCCGCCGGTCTCGCAGGTTACGGCGTTCCGTTATGAGAGCATGGAGGAGCTGGAAAAAGTCTTTTTACACAAGAGCATGGGGTATGCCTATACCAGAATCGGAAATCCAACGGTTGCGGCCCTTGAGCGGAGAATCAGTGAGCTGGAGGGAGGAAGCGGCGCGATCGCGACAAGCAGCGGCATGTCAGCCATCACGGCAACCATACTGACAGTCTGCAGCAGCGGGGATGAGATCATTGCATCCGGCGGGTTATATGGCGGAACAATCGAGCTGTTTCACGATCTGGAAAAGCTCGGCATCCGTACGGTGTTTACCAGGGAGCTTACAGGGGGAACGGTCAGGGCGCTCATCACCGGAAAAACGAGGCTGGTGTTTGGAGAGATGATTTCCAATCCGTCACTTAAGGTGATTGATGTTCCTCAGATTGCGGAGGCGGCGCATGAGGCGAGGATTCCGTTCTTTGTGGATGCTACGACCGCAACGCCTTACCTTGTAAAGCCCATCGGGCTGGGAGCCGATGTGGTGATCCATTCCGCATCAAAGTACTTAAACGGCGGCGGCAACTCCATAGGCGGGGTGATCGTGGATGGGGGAAGGTTCCGGTGGGATTTTGATAAGTTTCAGGCGCTGCATGGATTTGAAAAATATGGAAAACAGGCGTTTTCGGTGCGGCTGCGTACCGACCTATGGCAGAATTTCGGCGGTTGCATGGCACCGGCCAACGCGTTCTTAACCTATATCGGCCTTGACACCCTGGGGCTTCGGATGGAACGGATCTGCCATAATGCGGATGCCCTGGCAAGGGCTCTGGATGCGGTGGGTCGGGTTGAGGTCAATTATCTCACGCTGCCCTCCCATCCATATCATTTGCTGGCCGGGAGACTGCTTGGAGGCTGTGGTGCTGGAATCCTCACATTCCGCGCCGGATCGAAGGAAAGGGCCTTCCGGATCATTGACAATTTAAGCTATGCCTGTATTGCCAGTAATATAGGGGATGTCAGAACGCTTGTGATTCATCCGGCCTCTACCCTGTATCTGCACACGGACAGGGCTGAAATGGAGGATGCAGGGGTTTTCGATGACACGGTGCGGGTAAGTGTCGGGATTGAGGATGCGGAGGATCTCATAGAGGATTTCACGCAGGCGATTCGAAAGGCGGATGAATGATATGGAGACGAAGGAGATGACATTTGATAAAAAAGTGATCGACCGGCTGCTAAAAAACGCCGGTGCGGCTTATCCGAAGGAAGGCTGCGGACTGCTTCTTGGAAACCCGGAGGAAAATATAGTCATGGATGTCTGCATTATGAAAAATCTGGCAGCCGCCAAAAGGGAGAAAGGATGTTTCCGGATATATCTTTCGGAGATCGGTATGCTCTGCGTGTACAGGTGGGAGCATGAGCTTCTCACATATGCGCTGAAGGAAATGAAGCATGTGAAGGGAATCCATCTGATCGGAACTGCCTTACATAAGGCTTCCGCGCTGGCATTCAAGCTGGAAGGCTATTCGGATGAGGAGGTCGGGAAGCGGCTGGATGCCTATGGCATCGCGGTGCGGACCGGTCATCACTGCGCGCAGCCTGTACTCAGGCGGTTTGGATATGAAAGCGCGGTAAGGCCGACCATTGCGCTGTATAATTCGCCGGATGACATTGACGCGCTGGTAAGGGCACTTAAAACATTTGCATAACAGAAGCATGTATGCCGGATCAGCTGATTCTTTACGGCTGATCCGGCAGTCAAAAAAAAGACTGGATCCAACACGCAGAGTGAGGAATGGTATTATATCATCTGAATATGGAAGGAGAGCTTATATGAAAATCATTGTGGCAGGAGTAAAAAAGGAGGTCGCGGAGGGACTCACGGTTCAGGGCCTGATTGAGCAGGAGCAGGTGGAGACACCCGAGTATGTGACGGTATCCGTGAATGAGGAGTTTATTGAGAGCGGGACATTTGCAAGCCATGTCCTGAAGGATGGAGACGAGGTCGAGTTTCTGTATTTCATGGGAGGAGGAGCATATGGCATTTACGAATGAACAGCTGGAGCGGTACTCCAGGCATATCATCCTGAAGGAGATTGGCGTGAAGGGCCAGAAAAAGCTTCTGAATGCGAAGTTTCTGATCAATGATGCCTGCGTCATGGAAAAGAAGCCCCTGTCGCATGCGGGAATCATCCGGTTCAAGGGACAGCTCACAACAATCCTTCCGGGAGAGGGACCGTGCTACAGATGTATTTTTCAAAGCCCGCCGCCAAAGGACGCGGTGCCTACCTGTAAGGAGGCAGGGGTGATCGGTGCCATGGGCGGGGTGATCGGATCGCTTCAGGCAATGGAGGCGGTAAAATACATTACCGGTGCGGGAGAACTGCTGTCGGGATATCTGCTCACCTACGATGCCCTGAAAATGGAATTTCGCAAGATCAAGCTTCCGCCCAGAGGAAAGGGCTGCGCCGTATGCTCGGATACACCGACGATCACGAAGCTGATCGATTACGAGCAGGCAGCCTGTGAGTTGAAGCATTGAGAGGGAGGCGCGTATGAAGATTACCATCAGCCGGTCAGATTTTAACCGGATATATGAGCATGCGCTTTCGGAGCGGCCCAATGAAGCTTGCGGCCTGATCGCGGGCGAGGATGGGGAAGACGGTGTTAGGAGAATCAAAAAGGTGTTTCTGCTTGCCAACACGGATCATTCGAATGAACATTTTTCCATTGATCCCAGACAGCAGCTGTGGGCGGTCAAGGACATGCGCGCAGAAGGGCTAACGCCGCTTGGAAACTGGCATTCCCACCCGGAATCTCCATCGAGACCATCGGAGGAGGATAAACGGCTGGCGGGCGACAGCAGGGCCAGCTACCTGATCCTGTCCCTGATGGAGGAAGGAAATCCTGTTCTGAACGCGTTTCATATAGAAACCGTGGACGGAGAAAAAACGGTCAGAAAAGAGGAACTGGTCATTGAAGGGGATAACGGATGATCGAAGAGAGGAACAGAGTATAGAGAAGGAGGAACAAGATGGCTGAGACAGAGTTTCATGTGGATGACAAGGTTGACATCACGGATGTGAATTGCCCGGTTACCTTTGTGAAAATAAAGGTGGCTTTGGAAGAACTGGAGGACGGCCAGATCCTGCAGGTGCATTTAAATGACGGGAAACCGGTACAGAATGTGCCCAGAAGCGTGAAGGAGGAAGGGCATCAGGTTCTGAAGCTTGAGGATAATGAAGATGGTACCTACGAACTGTATATCAGGAAGGTCGGGGACTGAATGTACGAATGGATGGAGTTGATCGGATCAAAGGATTGAGACTCTGTCCATTTTTTTGCGTGTAAAGTTCGGAGAGAAAAAGTGTGATAATCGTCACTTATTACGGGTGATAAAAATCTGCAAATTTACAAAGGTCATATCGAAACATATAATGATAACAACCCTTCATTTTTTCATAAGCCGGACATATTGCAGATAATATGATCCGGTTTTCTTTGAAAACATGCAGCCTGTTGAACAGAACTGAATCGAACAGATAAGAATGAAATGCAATACTCAAACCATAAGGAAAGAATACTTAAACACATTGAATGAGAGGAATAAGGAGAAATGATTACCAGGGACGAAGCATTTGCGCTTTTAAAGAAATATAACAAGGATTCCTTCCATATTCAGCATGCGCTCACGGTTGAGGCTGTCATGAAATGGTATGCGGAAAAGCTTGGCTACGGAAATAACGCAGAATACTGGGGCATCGTAGGACTGCTTCATGATATTGATTTTGAATTATATCCGGAAGAGCACTGCCTGAAGGCTCCAGAGCTTCTAAAGGATGGGGGAGTCGGAGATGACATCATCCATGCGGTTTGTTCCCATGGTTACGGAATCACGGTTGGCTGCGGGACAACGATCGATGTGGAACCCGTACATCAGATGGAGAAGGTACTTTTTGCGGCTGATGAGCTTACAGGACTGATCGGTGCCGCAGCGCTTATGAGACCGTCTAAAAGCACGAAGGATATGGAGCTAAAATCGCTAAAAAAGAAGTACAAGAGCAAGGGATTCGCCGCAGGCTGCTCCAGGGAAGTGATTGAGCGGGGGGCTGACCAGCTTGGATGGGAGCTCGACCAGCTTCTTGAAATGACATTACAGGCCATGGCTGCTACGGAAGATATTATCAGCGGGGAAATGGAAACAGAGCAGAGATAAGAGTTTTTTATAAAAATAATATAGTGATAGAGTGTGATAATATGGGCTACTTAGATGACATCTACAGATATATAGAGAGTGGAGAAACCGATAACGAAAATCTGGGACTTGAGATTGAGCATTTTGTACTGGACGATGAGGGGAATCAGATTACATTTGATGAGATCGTTCCACTGATCGAGGAGGTGGGAAAAAAGACAGGTGCGGAACTGATCTACATGGATGGCTTTCCGGTTGGATATGTGAATGACAGATATTCGATCAGCCTGGAACCGGCGTGCCAGTTTGAGATCAGCATCCATCCGTATCCGGATGTTTCAGAGATTGAGAAGGTATATGTGGAGTTTCTTTCCGTGTGGAAGCCGATCTTCCGCGAGAGAGGGTACAGTCTGGTTACAAAAGGGAATCTTCCTCTGGTGGAATGCGGAAATCTGAAGCCGGATCAGATTCCATTATCACCCAAACGAAGATATCAGTATATGGACGCATACTTCCGGAAAACCGGGCAGTATGGCAGGTATATGATGCGGGCAGCCGCATCGACACAGGTATCTGTTGACTATAGATCAGAGAGTGATCTGATCCGGAAGCTTACGGTGCTTCAAAAGATCGCGCCGATCCTGATGATCATGATGGAAAGCAAGACCAATGAGGATTCCAGGCTGCAGGGCAGTCCGGATAAACCGCATCTGTTCCGGATTCAGGAGTGGGATGATCTGGATCCGGACAGGACAGGTTTTTATCCGAAATCATTTGATCCCGGATTTGGATATGAAATGATCGCGGATGTAGTTTACCACACGCCCCTGATCCTGTTAACGGATCAAGGCGTGACCACGAATGTGGGACATAGAAATGCAGAGGAACTCGTCCTGAATCATACGATTTCGGATAGTGGAGTGGATGATCGCAGAAAACAAAAGCTGATCGAGCATTTTCTTTCCATGGGCTTTTTTCACTTCAGGGTCAAGAAATATATAGAAATACGGGTTGCGGACAGTGTTCCTTTTAAAAAAGCTTTGGGATATGTCGCGTTATTAAAGGGTATCGTTTATTCCGATGGGAATCTGGATATACTGGAGAAGGAGCTGGCCGAAGTGGATGCGGTATCCAAGATACAGGATGCGGTTGAAAGGATCGAGGCGGAAGGCTTCGATGCAGTGATCTATAAAAACAGGACTGCAGCAGGATGGAGAGAAAAACTGATCGAATTGGCAAGAGGAAGTCTTTCTGGGTATGAGAAGGGGTACTTAAGCTATGTGTGAGCTTTTAGGTGTAACATCGAAAAATAAAATAACGATGGATGCGTACCTTGACACCTTTTTCAGCCATAGTGCCGAGCATCGGAATGGTTGGGGACTTGCTCTGTTTGATGACGGTCAGGCATTCATCGAAAAGGAACCGGTAAGAGCGATGGATAGTTTATGCCTAAAAAGAAGGCTTAAGAAGGGGATTCAAACCTCTAAGTGTATCGCGCATATCCGAAGGGCAACGATCGGGCAGGTCAACACAAACAATTCGCATCCTTTCGTAAAATGCGATGATAGCGGAAGGATGTGGGTATTAGCTCACAATGGTACCATATTCGATTCCGATATCCTTGCCCCATATCAGTATGTTCAGGAGGGAACAACGGATAGCGAACGGATTCTGTTTTATCTTGTAGATCGGATGAACCGGTTCCTGATCCGGCATAAAAAACTGCCGGATGTAGATGCGCGGATCCGTATCGTAGATGAGATGATTCGTAACATTGTGCCCGGCAATAAGGTGAATCTGATGATCCATGACGGTTCGCTCTTTTATGTTCATAAAAATGAAGCCGGAACCATGTATATGAAAGAGGAAAACGACGGTGTCATATTTTCTACGCAGCCACTTGAACCCGAGGGCTGGGAGGAGGTTGTACAGAACAGGCTTCTGGTTTTTCAGGATGGAAAATTATTGTATGTCGGTCCGGCCCATGATCACACCTATGTTCTGGATGAGGAAAAAATGAGATTACTGTTCTTTGATTATGCGAGCCTCTAATTTTCTGTGGAAAGAGGCTGGAATGAACGGACATATTGCAAAACCAATCGACATGAATGATCTGCTTAAAAAATAGGCGTTTGCGAAACAATATACTTTTTCGATCGGCTTTGTGCAGGATATATATTTTTTCTTGGCTAACGTTCCT
>CAMHJT010000110.1 GCA_946185495.1 uncultured Clostridiaceae bacterium
CAACGGTGAGGATTTTCAAGCATTGAAAGCCGGAGATGACGGGAATGATAGTTATCAGGAGATTTTTGACATGCTCACCTCCTTCTGGGACAACAGCGGAGTGGAGTTTATTTATACGGCCAGAAGCAGCGCGGATGGCGGTTATGAGTTTGTTGTAGACACGGATATGGAGGATCACAGTGACATTGGGGATGAATTTCCGGACAACGATGATGTGCTTGACGATGCGCTGGAAGGGGAAACCGTTGCCATGTCCGGATTTTCTGAGGATGAATGGGGCTTCCATATGACGGCTTACAGTCCGATCTATAAAGGGAAAAAGGTTGTCGGCGTTGTCGGCGTGGACCTCAACGCGGACTGGGTGAAAAAGCAGACGCGTACCATCGCCTTCATGCTGCTGGCAATCTGTTCATCGGTGTTTGTGATCGGGCTGGTTGTGACATTGATGATCGGAGCGGCGCTTAAGAGAAGCTTTGCCATATTGAATGACAAGATCGTGGATCTGTCGATGGGAAGCGGAGATTTGACCAGAGAGATCGATCTCCGTACCGGAGACGAACTGGAGGTGATCGCAGGCAATGTCAACCATCTTCTGGAGTACATGAGGGGGCTGCTTGGCAGTATCTCCAATCATTCCCAGGAAATGCAGCAGACATCCTTAAGCATTGCTGACCATCTCAATTCTGCGAAAGCCTCTTCTGGCGAAATGTCCGAAGCCATGAAGATTATGAGCGGCGCGATGGGAGAAACAGCTTCCTCCATGCAGCAGATCAATTCCCTGATGGATGGCATTCAGGAGGCGGTAAACGGAATTGCGGGCAGCATTCATGAGGGAATGGAATACGCCAGGGAAGCCCGCGACAGGGCCGGAATGATCGGAGATATGGCGCTGCAGGAAGAAAACACGGCCCGTGACAGGGCAGAAAATATGAAGCAGTCTGTATCCGAAAAGATTGAAAAATCCAAACAGGTCGAACAGATCAATGAGCTTACGGCAGATATCTTAAGCATTACCGCGCAGACCAACCTGCTGGCATTAAACGCCAGCATCGAGGCTGCGCGGGCGGGTGAGGCCGGCAAGGGCTTTGCGGTGGTTGCGGGTGAGATCGGCAAGCTTGCGTCTGATTCAGCAAGGGCTGCCTCCCAGATCCAGTCCGTATCGGAAAATGTGATCCAGGCGGTAAACGAGCTGGCAGCGATCGCGCAGGAAATGATTGGATTTATCTATGACACGACGATGACCGGCTACTCGGTGCTTGTACAAAACAGCGGGGATTACCGTGATACAACGGTACGGTTTGACCAGATGATGTCCCGTTTTTCGGAGATCAGCGAGGAAATCAGCCAGAGCGTAAATAAGATCCGCGAATCTACGAATGCTGTGAATCTTATGGTAGAAAAGACCAATCACAATGTGCAGAGGATCTCGGAGCAGTCAGCCGATATGTCTGACAGCATGAAGGAGATCGGAGCGGAGGCGGCGTCGGGGAGCAGCATATCAGATGCGCTGTATCGTGAGGTCAAAAAATTTAAAATTGAGTAGAAATTATTTTAATCTGGATGTGGGAGCAAAAAGATGATTGAAAAAATGTCGATTACGTTTTAGCGAATCGGCATTTTTTTTGAGTCTTAAGATTAAGACTGAAGACCGGATAACGATAAGCAATGTCAACAAAATCACGTATCATATTTAAATGTAGGATTAAGTTGACAAAAAAACATAATGGTTTAATATGTGTATCTGAGCAGCAAATACGATTCCCAAAGGAGAAAATGATGATGAAAAATAAAAAAGTACTGCTGGCAATTGCGGCAGGCATTGTATTGTCTTTTGCAATAGGATATTATCTCTTGTTTTCAAGCACGATTGCTCTTGATCATGTGACAGTCCAGACTTATCCCCAAATTCGTATTTCACAGAAGGAAATAGATAAAATAAATGAAACGGATCAACTGGCTGACGAAGACGGAAGCTGGTTTGCGGATATATGGGAAATACGAAAAATAGGAAACAACGGATATGGAAATATATTTGAATTGGATTTTCATTATATAGTAAAAAGACATTCGAAATGGAATGATTATTCTGTGGAAGCAGTGATGGATGATAGTCAGTTAAGCGATGAGGAAAAAATATTTTTTTCTGTTGCAAGTGGAGGGCATTTTTCAGGAGAAAATTTCTTTAAGGGTGAATTGTCAAAACCCACATATGTGTCTTTAATGGGATGCACATATGATAAAACGGAAGAGGAAATAAAAGAGATAGCGCGAAAGATTAAAATTAAATTTTTGATCCAGCATAAGAATGGAAGAGTTGAGGAAAAAACAATTGGAATTGGAAATATTGGAATATCCTATGAAGAAGTTGATGATGAAGATGACGTTGACAACTGCAAAGATATATTGGGTATAGGCGGAGATTTTGAGGATTGATATGTTTAAAAAGAGCATGTGACTAAGACATACGGTTCACCCTTCAGCCGTCCGGTATGCAACAGACTAGTTAAAAGATTCCTGTTACGTGAATAGTAGCAGTAGATGTTATTTCGTAGAAAAAAAGAATTGACAAGTAGGAAAATTTTTGATATGATTGCTTAGTGTGCCGCACAGGGAGGTTGAAGTGTGTCGTAAGACGCCACCGTACCTGGCGAGTAATGATAATAGGAGGTAACCGTATGTACGCGATTATTGCAACAGGTGGCAAGCAGTACAAGGTAGCTGAGGGTGATATCATTAAGGTTGAGAAGCTGAACGCAGAGGCAGGTTCTGAAGTGAAGTTTGATGTGATCGCCATCAGCAATGACAATGGCTTATTATGTGGCGAGGAAGTAGCAAGCTCCAGCGTATCTGCTAACGTGATCGGCGATGGCAAGGAAAAGAAGGTAGTTGTCTACAAGTATAAGAGAAAAACCGGCTATCATAAGAAGCAGGGTCACAGGCAGCCATTTACCAAGGTTGAGATCAAGGCGATCAATGCCTGATCATCCGTATGATTACTGTAACAGTCTTTCAAAAAAAGGATCAGATTGTAGGAGTTCAGCTTGAGGGACATGCTGAGTACGGCAGGCGGGGAAGAGATATTGTGTGTAGCGCAGTATCGATCCTGTATATCAATCTCGTGAATTCTCTGGATAATTTTACGGAGGAGGAGATGGAGCTGAACGGAAGTAAGAAGATTAACTTTCAGAATGTGATCTTAAAGCATATGCCGGGCAGGGAGGCCAGCCTTTTGTTTCAGTCCTTCATGCTTGGGATTACTACAATTGAACAGGAATATGGAAGAAAGTACATTACTATTTTGAGTCAGGAGGTGTAAAATATGTTAAAGCTTAACCTTCAGTTATTCGCTCATAAAAAAGGTATGGGTTCTACAAAGAACGGCAGAGATTCTGAGTCTAAGAGACTGGGAGCGAAGAGAGCAGATGGTCAGTTCGTTAAGGCTGGTAATATTCTTTACAAGCAGCGCGGAACCAAGATCCATCCGGGAACCAACGTAGGAAGAGGCAAGGATGATACCTTGTTTGCATTGGTGGATGGCGTGGTTCGTTATGAGAGGAAGGGCAGAGACAAGAAGCAGGTTTCAATCTACCCGGTATCGGTAAACGAATAAGACATATGTTTATGAGGCTGGAGTTCTTGCTCCGGCCTTATTTACTTTAGGACCTGTCGAAAAATAACTTCAGTATCCTGCGCAAGTTATTTTCATGCAGTTCCTTAGTCCAGAAAGGAGTGGGCCTATGTTTGCAGACAGAGCAAAGATCTATATACGTTCCGGCAAAGGCGGCGACGGGCATGTCAGCTTCCGCAGGGAGCTCTATGTTCCGGCAGGCGGTCCGGACGGCGGAGACGGCGGAGACGGCGGAGACGTGGTCTTTGTCGTGGATGAGGGATTGAATACGCTGAATGATTTCAGGCATATCAGGAAATACTGTGCAGGAGATGGACAGGAGGGCGGCAAGAAAAGACAGCATGGCGCAAGCGGGGCTGATGTGATCTGCAAGGTTCCGCCCGGAACCGTGATCAAGGATTATGAGACCGGCAAGGTGATCATGGACATGTCCAATAAGAAGGAACCGGTTGTGATCCTCAAGGGAGGACATGGCGGCAACGGAAATATGCATTACGCCACCGCCACCATGCAGGCTCCCCGCTACGCGCAGCCGGGACAGCCGGCACAGGAGCTTGAAGTGATGCTGGAGCTTAAGGTGATCGCCGATGTCGGGCTTGTCGGATTTCCAAATGTCGGAAAATCCACATTTCTTTCCCGTGTGACCAACGCAAAGCCAAAGATTGCGGATTACCATTTCACCACATTGAACCCCAACCTCGGAGTGGTGGATCTCGGAGATCAGAATGGATTTGTGATCGCGGATATTCCGGGAATCATTGAGGGTGCCAGCGAGGGCGTGGGATTGGGGCTTACATTTCTCCGGCATATCGAACGAACCAAGGTACTTCTGCACATTGTGGACGCCGCTTCTGTGGAGGGAAGGGATCCGGTGAATGACCTTCACGCGATTCTTGATGAGTTGAAAAAATACAATGTTGAGATATCAGACCGTCCCATGGTCATTGCAGCCAATAAGCTGGATGTCATGAATGAGATGGAGCGGGAGACTGTGGTGGAGCTTTTGCGTGAGGAATTTGAGCCCATGGGGATGCGGATTTTCCCGATTTCTGCCGTATCCGGAGAGGGCGTTCCTGAGCTTTTGCAGTATCTTGATCAGCTTGTGAAGGAATCTCCCAGAGAGGTTGTCGAATTTGAGACAGAATATGTTCCTGTGTTTGATTCCGGAAACGAGCCGTTTACCGTAGAACGGGACGCGAAGGATCCGCATGTGTTTATCGTGGAGGGACCGAAGATTGAAAAAATGCTGGGATATACCAATCTTGATTCCGAGAAGGGATTTGACTTTTTCCAGCGCTTTATGAAGGAAAACGGCGTGATTGACATGCTGAAGGAACAGGGACTTATTGAGGGAGACGTTGTAAGGATGTATGGGCTGGAATTTGAATACTATGAGTAACAGGAAATCCGCACATACATGTTATGAAGCTGTTCAGAAGGATTCTGGACAGTTTCGCATCTGGTGCATAAATTATCCGAAAAAAGGCAAATGGAGATACAACGGAGGTAGTAATATGACAAGTAAACAGAGGGCATATCTGAAATCCCTTGCGATGACAATGGAGCCGGTCATCCATATCGGCAAGGCCGGAGTGACGCCGGAGCTGGTGCAGTCGGTGGAAGAGGCGATTGAAAAGCGTGAGCTGATCAAGCTGGCAGTGCTGAAAAACTGCATGGAGGATCCGCGCCAGATCGCGGAACAGATTTCCAGCCGCACCAGGTCGGAGACTATCCAGATCATTGGCAAAAAAATCGTATTGTATCGCAAAAACAGGGACAAACCTGGAATCATGCTCCCGTAACAATTGTTATGGGCCGGGACAGGAGGAAGATGTATGGCATCAATCGGCATCATGGGAGGAACCTTTAACCCCATTCACAAGGGACATGTTGCGCTGGCGCAGGCAGCGTATGAGCAGTTTCCGATAGACCGGATCTGGTTTATGCCGAACCGCCAGCCGGAATACAAGGATAAAAGGGAACTGGCTTCAGCAAAAGACCGCATGAATATGGTGCGGCTTGCCATTACGGATATCAGTTATTTTGAGATGTCTGATTATGAAATCAAAAGAGAGGGTTCTACCTATACAGTGGATACGTTAAGTGGCTTGCACAGGCAGTTTCCAGATGATACATTTTATTTTATTATGGGCGCGGATTCCCTGTTTGACTTTGAGAAATGGAGAGAGGCGGACACTGTTGCCATGCTTGCGACGATTCTGGCTGCGCCCAGGGATGAAAAAAATATGGATGCGGTCATGGAAAAAATCCACGCGCTGAACGTCCGGTATGGACGGGAGATATTCCATGCATTGCCCTGTCCTGTGATGCCGTGTTCCTCCAGTGAGATACGGGAGGCGCTGCAGGCGGGAGAAGGGGAACGGATCCGTGAGTATCTGCCGGAAGCTGTATTTTTTTATATAAAACAGCATGGATTGTATGGAATTGATTGAAAAGAAATTTATATTTTGATATAATAGGCTCAAATCGCAATAGTTCGCCCTTTGGTTGTTATGTACCGAACGAACTATCCCTTTGGGAGTCTGTGCATTGGATGAAGGGTGAACTGTTACCTTGAATTGTGTAATTGTTTGTAGAAGCTGGGAGTTAAATATGGACAGAGTACAAATGACGGCAAAACTGAAGGAAAAGCTATCCGCTAAGCGGTTTGAGCATTCTATTGGTGTTGCCTATACTGCGGGCACGATGGCGTTTGTCCATGGTGTGGATTATGAGAAGGCATTGATTGCCGGGCTCCTGCATGACTGCGCGAAATATGTACCCAATGACAAAAAGATACAGAAGTGCCAGAAGCGCAAAATCGAGATTACCGAGTGTGAGTACAGGAATCCGGAGCTTTTGCATGCCAAGCTGTCGGCGGTCTATGCGCGCGAAAAATATGACGTGAAGGATGAAGAGATCCTGACGGCGATCGCCTGCCATACAACAGGACGTCCGGAGATGACAACACTCGATAAGATCATTTATATCGCGGATTATATTGAACCCAACCGGGCTGTTTTGCCGGAGATGGAGATTATCCGCAGGGAAGCCTACACAGATCTGGACAAGTGCCTGGTTCATATCCTGCATAACTGCATTTCCTATTTGGAGAAAAAGAAGGCGGTCGTAGATCCCATCACACAGGCAACCTATAGTTATTATATGGACGGCATGATGTGAAACGCGGCCGGGTGGGATCAGGCAGGCCAGCCTGATGAAGATGGAGGGGAACACAAATCGTAGATGGATAGTTTCGTAATCGCCTGCTGGCGGTTGAACAGGAAAGGAGAGGCTGATGACAAGCAGGGAGATTGCAAAGACCGTGATTGCGGGCTTGGAGGACAAGAAAGCGGATGATATCAGGGTAATTGATATTACTGAGGTGTCGGTAATCGCGGATTATTTTATCATTACGAGCGGAAAAAACCGTAATCAGGTGCAGGCGCTGGCAGACCAGGCAGAAGAAAAGCTGCGCGGGATTGGCGTACATCCCAGACAGATCGAGGGATACCAGACTGCTAATTGGATTTTGATGGATTTTCAGGATGTGATCGTGCATATTTTTAATGAAGAGGACAGATTATTTTATAATCTGGAAAAAATCTGGTTGGACGGAAAACAGGTTTCCCTGAAAGATCTGTGATGTTGCAGCGGTTTAATATACTGTTTTGGCACGGCCTGCGTAAGAAATGCGCGGACATGCTGAGTTGTTACTCGGAAGGGATAATATGGATAGAGATCTGCTGATACGTAGGAATAATTTGGAGGTGAATAAGCTGGCTGCACAGAGTCTCCGTGTTGCCATGCTGTTTCTGGTTGCTTTATGGCTGTTTACGACAACAGGGTACTATGAATGTGACCAGTATATCTGCGCCATGGTATTTGTGACAAGCTTGATGCTGTTATCGATACCAACGATTTTGAATCTGATGCATTTTGAAAAGCAGTCCATGAAATACTTTATCATACTCTGCATTATGAGTGTGGTTATGCTGTTAAGCATTTTTATTTCCTATAATTTTATGGTGCTGCTGGTCATGCCGCTTTTGATCGCGACTATGTACTGTGACAGGTCGCTTATTTTTGCCACTTCCTTTATTGACTGCATCTGCCTTTTTGTCACGATGTTGATCCGCTATTATTTTTTTAAGTCAAGCGTGATTGCTGTTTACGGGAGCCTGACTGGAGGACTGGTGTATGGCGCCTTTCTCAAGATGTTTCTGATCCTGGTGGCCACACTGTTTGCCAATTACATCGTAGAGCGGAATATGGTGATGTTAAATAAGACCATTGAAGCCAACGCCGATCTGTTCCATAACCAGGAGGAGCTGATCTATGCCTTTGCGGAGATTTCAGAGAGCAAGTCCAAGGTGACAGGGGAGCATATCCGCCGGGTGGCTGAGTATATGAGGATTCTTGGAAAAGCATCTGGATTTACCGATGATTATGTCAAGAAACTGGCGGTAGCCTCCATGATGCATGATATCGGAAAGCTGATGATACCGGAGGAGATCCTGGATAAGCCCGCGAGACTGACCGATGAGGAATACGCTATTATGAAAAACCATGTGCTGTACGGGGAAGCGCTGCTTGCCAAGTGTCCGGGAGAGATCATGCAGATTGCCAAGACGATCGCGCTGCAGCATCATGAAAAATGGGACGGCACCGGATATCTCGGCATGAAGGGTAATGAGATTGCTTATGTCAGCAGGCTGATGGCGTTATGCGATGTGTTCGACGCGCTGACGTCACAGAGATATTACAAGGAGGGCTGGTCCATAGAGGACACCTACAAGGAGATTGTAAGATCAAAGGGAACACATTTCGATCCGGATGTGGTAGAGCTGTTCGAGAAGAATTACGATGAATTTCAACGGGTGCTGAACGCGATTCCGGATAAAGGAATATATTGAAAAACGGGAGAAAAAGCATGCTTTCCATAATGAATGAATATGTAGCCAAGATAAAACTGGTATCAGATGATGTGACCAAGGGAATTCTGGGCGTGCCGCTCATGAACCATCCGGACGTGCTGGAGGGGCTGGTGCATCGAAAAGCGAATCACTTCGTTGTGGACATCAGGCTGCGTGCCTATTCAACAGAGACAGCGGTTGCCGTCATGAATCAGTTCATGGAACAGACAAGGTTTCATTATTCCGCGTATTTTATTCGGTTCAACGAAGGAGATATGCTGAGGTACCGTTACGCGACCTGCAGGGAGAACAGGGAAGGATTTTACTGTGATGTTGTAATCCACTGAGCAGGGCTGCCGGACGGAGAACTGCGGTTTTCAAGGATAAGACGCTGCATTCGGGGAGGGAACGGAAAAATTTCAGGATTGAAAATGAACAGGGGCTGTCGCTTTAACGGTTGAAAATGGTTGGGGCACAGCCTTGTTTTTTTGTTTTAACAAGTCTACGACTGCCGCAACCGCCTGACGGAGGCAGGAGGGGTATCCTATGCCTATGAC
>CAMHJT010000111.1 GCA_946185495.1 uncultured Clostridiaceae bacterium
CGCTCTTTGGAGCTGCAGGCATGACGGGTGCATCCGGTGCACCGGATGAAGAAGATATCTCCGCAAAGGAGAGAGAAACCTTCGGATCCGGCGGGGAAGCTGGATCCGGGGAAGATAGATATAGGGAAGACGGATACAGTGAGGAGAAAGAACCGGATTTCGAATTCGAGAGCGACGGATTCGGGGAAGAACCGGATGCAGGATTCGGGGAAACCGGATCCGGGGACAGCTGGGACAGCGAGGACGGCTGGGAGGAGCCGGATCTGGAATTCGAGGATGACTGGGAAGAAGATGGCAGAGGGGATCTGGAGCTTGAAGACGATGAATTCTTCTTTGACGACAGTGACGATTATGAGCCGAAGCCCTATATCTTTACGGAAATGTACAATGCTTCCGTGAAGAAGCTGGCAGCCATGAATCTGGAGGACAGGATGGAGGCCATGAACGAGACCGTGATGGAGGTCAGCGCCGACGAACTGGCAGACTTCGTCAAAGCCCAGAGAAAGAAACGGGATTAAGCTATGTGTTGCGCTTTTGTTGCGCTGGATATGATAGAATGATCGTAACGAATCAGCAGGTCTGCGCATTCTCTGCGCAGACCGTGCGAAAACAGTATATTTTGCCGTATAGAGGGTGAATCAGGATACGCCAGTTTCACCTGCTGCGTAACTGTCTGGCACCTGCTGACAGTTACTATAAACCATTGCCTTTGAACAATGGACAGCCTGCGGACGCGGAATAGATCAGAGGAATAAGCATAGGGGGTGTTGATATGCCGGGAAGTAACATAGACAGCCAGAAGGAGATCGACGGGAAGGAGACTGTGACAAAGCAGTCCGAAGAGGAGAAATCAATAGAAAATGGCGCGCCTGAAGCTCCAAGCGAGGAAGCTGGTAAAGACGAACCCGATCAGGAGACAGAAAAGGAAGCCGTAAAGGAAGACCCAGCCAAAGAGACGGACAAGGAGGCTGTGAAAGAAGATCCAGCCAAAGAGACGGACAAGGAAGCCGCAAAGGAAGACCCAGCCAAAGAGACGGACAAGGAAGCCGCAAAGGAAGACCCAGCCAAAGAGACAGACAAGGAAGCCGCAAAGGAAGACCCAGCCAAAGAGACGGACAAGGAAGCCGTGAAGGAAGAACCAGCCAAAGAAGCAGAAAAGAAGTCCCTGACCAGGGAAGAAATGCTGGAGATGAAAATTCTGGAGATGGAGGAGGAGATCAAGCGGCTGAAACAGGAACGCCTGGCGTATCAGCAGGAACAGATGCGCATGGAGGAGAAGCTGAAGGCGGCAGAGACCGCGAAGGGACAGACGGGTCTCCAGATGGAAAACACGGAGGGAAAACCGGAGCGGAAGGCACCGGAGATGGGAGGCGCTTCGGGAAAAGGGACGGAAAAAAAGGCTCCGTCTGAAGCCAAGCCTGCCGTTGCAGAGCAGGATCAGATCCGGACCAGAAAGGGCAATTATGTGGAAATGAAACTGGGGGACGGTTCCATTTCCGGGAAGCAGGCGGATGAAGCTGCCAAGATGAAGGTGGTGGCGGATATGTCCGTGCTGGCGAAGAAATCCTCCAGGGAATTCAAGATGATGCAGAAGGCCGTGGAGCGGTTTGATAAATTTATGAAGGGCATGAATGGCAGGACTACATTTACCGCGGAGGAAATGGAACGGTATGACAAGCTCTCCCATGACGTCTACAAAGCTTCGGATGAGTATCTGAAGAAGAAGGAACAGCAGATCGCGGAGCGTAAGCCCGGAAAGGATGGAAAGAAGAAGCAATCGGATTATGAATATTCCAGGATCAAGGCAGCGGAGGAGATCCGGGAGAGCGTGGAAAAAATGCGCCAGGAGATGCTGGAAAAGGCTGTAAAAGAGAAAACGGAGGAGATGCGCAAGCGTTGTGAACAGCAGCTTTCCAACCTGGAAAAGAACAGGGATAAGCTAGCCGGGCAAAAGGACATGGATCCCGCGGGAAGAAAGAGGCAGCTTGCGGATAATGTGTCCCACACGATCTATTACGCGAGCCGCATGAGGCAGCTTACGGAGATGAACGAGCTCCGGGTAAAGCCCGGAGAGACCCTTTCCGCGGCGATGGACAGGATGGATGCGTCCGTCATTCCGGAAAAAAAGGAGATTGACGGGATCAGCAAGCATCCGGCTGTGAAAAATATTGTGGCAAACGGTGAGGAACGGATGAAAAACGGACAGTCCTTTGCCAATGATGATATGGGAAAGCTGAT
Organism: uncultured Clostridiaceae bacterium; assembly: GCA_946185495.1. Lineage (GTDB taxonomy): Bacteria > Bacillota > Clostridia > Lachnospirales > Lachnospiraceae > CAG-590. The sequence goes on from CAMHJT010000111.1 coordinate 2,239, forward strand.
GAATAAGCAGGTCGCGAAAAGCGTGCAGGAGGTCAAAAAGACCGAGAAGCTTGCAAAGGAGCAGAGCAAGAGCATACAGAAGCAGGCAAAGCGACAGGCGCAGAAGCAGACAAAGAGGCAGGCTGATGTGAGTATGTAATGGTCGGCCGGATAAAACGGGTATATAAAAGGAGGAATTAGATTATGCCAAAGGATGAACAGACATATGTAAATCAGGAGATAGAGAAACAGAAACAGAGGGGGGAGGATTTTAAGACAACGATTTACCGTGACGTGACGAGTGCTCTCATGGCTTTCGCGTCCGTGATTCCCAGTGATAAATTTGATCCTCTGATGAATTCCAGACTGTATGAGGAAGTGAACGGACAGGAGACATACGAAGATGAGGACATGAAGCCATTGGCAGAAAGGGCTTTGGACGCATATGGAAAGCAATCCCGTAAAGGTTTTAATGTGATGGGAGGTGAAATCAATGTTACCAAGGTGCTGGATTCGGAGTCTTTTTCACAATATAAAGGTAAAATCTCCCAGATGGCCGATAAAATTGACGAGCTTATTGACCAAAATATTACGAATGATGAGTATGGACGAAAATCCAAGGATTTTGTCAGGTCTATGACCTCCGGCTACATGAGGAGGATTGTCAATGGTTATTCCAATACATATCTGTCCTCAAAAAACATATTGGGTGGCTCGTTGGATGCCATGTATGCGGTGTTGAACGCGTCAACTGTGGACAACAAGCTTCAGAATAATATTGAAAAATGGCAGCATACCTTTCCAATCCATCAGCTGGTGATCGACGGAGAAAAGCAGATGTGCACGATGAGCGATTACTGGAAGGAAAAGGAAAGAGGATCCCTTTCCCCTGAGAGAGAGAAGGAGTACAGGCAGAAGCTCTATGACCAGACACAGGGGTTAACCAAGCTTTTTGACAAGGTGATAGAAGCTGCGGGAGATCGGAAGATTAATGAGGAACTACAAGCAGACAGTGTCCTTGGCAATGAAGCATTTCATCTGGATCCCAGGACGAATCGTGGAATGTCTCCTCTCCTCTCCGGGCTGAAGGCGATGACGGTTGGACTTGAGAACGGCTGGGAGATTGATGATATCGGCCGGCTGGCATCTTATTATCAGCTGATGTACCGGACAAAGACGTCCGTCACATGCAATGGAGGTCTTACGCTGGATACTTTTACGGAATATGATCCTCCGAAATATGCAAGCAAGGAACAGGAAGAGTATGTGAAGCAGCTCGAAGATGCCTGGAAGAATGTGGAAAAGGTCAAGCTTGAGAACGTGGAGCAAAGAAATCATATACTGAGCGGTCTGGACGATCTGGTTAAGGATGGATTGAAGAAAGGATATTTGAAAGAAACAAGTCCCGGCGTTCCTTTTTGCACGCAGACGATGGAGCAGGCGGTTGTCAGGGATCAGCTTGTTGCAAGCGGCCAGGCGGCGGGATTTTGCGCTCCTGAAAATGATATTGTAAAAGGACAACAAAGAGGCATGACCAGTATTCTGGGAGAAGTGAACGCGGCGCGGACGGATGCGGGCCTGAAGTCGGAGAGCCTGGAGCACAAAAATATGCGTACCTCCATAGAAAAGCTTTCGGAGTTCATAATGCGGGATCAGGAGTTCATGCAGCAGTACCGGAAGGGGGAGAAGGGCAAAGAGGATCTGGAAGCCCGCAGCTATCAGTACATTGAGAAGCTGAACGCGGTACAAAGGGATGCCGACCTGTATAAGGACGCGCGGGTGGGCGCATCCACACAGGGAGGAAAGAATAGGCTTCGCGGCGCGGACGCGGCTTCGGCATATGCCGGGATGGAGATGGATACCGTGATGCGGGATCTGAAGAAAGCCGGGATCTGCGCCGAAAACGAGACGCCGGAGTCCTTCCAGATTAGCCAGTCCCTGAAGCGGAAGGGCTTTGAGGAAACCATCCGGGATCAGGATCGGAAGCTCGGTGATCTCATGAATGAGCTTAAGAAGGTAGATAAGTGGACCAGCTCTCCCAATTTCAAAAATATGAAGAATGCAATGCAGGAGCTGAAAAGCTTTTCCTCGGAGCTGGCGAAAGGCGGAAAAGGTTTCACGGAGGATGATCTTGAACAATATGAGAAGCTTGTGAACAATGTGAATGAGCTTGCCAGCACCTATCTGGAGAATAAGAAGGATATCAGTTCCGATTACGCCAAAAGCAGGGTGAAGGCGGTTCGGAAGCTGCAGGATCATATGAAATCAATGTCCTCGGCGATGGAGGATCTGCCTGATCAACATAGGAAGCTGAAGGAACAGGAACTGTTTGGGGATAAATACAAGCTTTTTGGACAGTTTGACCATACGAAGACGTGGAATGCGTCAGCCTTCTGGGGAGAGAAATATAAAAATAAAGAATCCCGTCAAAGTGGCCCGTATTCGACCGGCAGAAACGCAGCGATCAGCGTGTCGATATTTGCTCTTGCCAACACGGGCAAGTACAGCATGGAAGATATCATGGATCCGTCGAAGCTTAGGGCGGAAAAGCAGGAAATGTTTGACAAGACGATGACTGCCATGAAAAATCATACGCCGGAGGATCAGAAATGGATTGCGGAAACGATCTATGAGGGGCAGAAAAACACGGAGCGTATGGCTGATGAATGTGCCTCGAAGATCGATTTTTCCAAGGTGGATGTCGCTACAGACAAAAATTTTTGTCAGTTGCTTCATTTATCTTATCATCAATTTGACGCATGGCAGGAGATGGCGCACTGCAAGGATGAGATCATGGAGCTTGCGAAAAAAGATCATCCTGAAATGAAGCAATACGAAGATTATAAGGTCTGGTGGACAAACAGGCAGGGAATGATGTGCGGCGTTTATACGAACATCAGCAGGATAAAGAATATTGCTTACGAATGTTCCATGAAGCCTGAAATCGCGTGCAATGAGGCCAGCCGGATTGTCCAGGAAACCGTGGGAGAGAGGCTTGTCATGAATGAGTTTTGCAGGCTTCAGGAGGAGAAAAAGGACATTCCGTTTCATGAATGGGTGACAGAACAATTAAATCAGGAAATGTTTTTGGCTACTAATATGTGTTCGGACGTGCTGAAAGATAGTTTTCATTGCATGATGAATAGTTCAGAGATCACGCAGACTCTGCTGCCGAAGTTCTGGGATGGAACTATTACAAAAAACGTCAGTGCAAAGGTTGATCTTAATGAGGGTGAATTGAAGATTGATGGGTTTCCGAGCGGAGCGGAGCTTACGGAAATGGCTGAGACGCTGCAGACTCAGAAATTTCTGGAGAAAACCGACGCGGCACTTGGCAGGCTGGAGAACGGGAAATATACCAGCAAAAAGAGCTTCATCGAGGACTGTGCCTATGCGATGATCGGACAGATGTACCGGACAGGCGGTCAGTGTCCTCCGGAGGATCCCACGACAGGAAAGACGATTGGCCTGGAGGAATACAAGAACAGGCAGATGAATTCCAAGGAGTTCCTGAATTCCCTGAAATCCCCGGAAAACCCGAAGGCATTCATTTCTCCGAAAAAGGTGGCGGAAATGGCGAAAAATATGAAGCCGTTAGAGGGCGCCGACTTAAGTCGCGGCGCGCAAAGAGACGGAATCGAACACAAGCGCACAAAGGCTAAGGAAAAAGGAACGGCGCAGATGGGCATGCAATGAGGCCCGGAGTAAAACACTGTTTTTGAGGAGGGGAAGAATTTGATCTCATTTGTCATGTCGCTGATCGTCCTGGTGATCGGATTTGCGGTGTATGGCCGCGTTACAGAAAAAATTTTTGATCCCGATGACCGGGAGACGCCGGCTGTCGCGATCAATGACGGCGTGGATTGTGTGCCGATGAAGCCGTGGAAGGCGTTTTTGGTACAGCTTTTGAATATTGCAGGTACAGGCCCTATTTTCGGGGCGCTGATGGGTGCCTGCTTCGGGCCGGTTGTGTTTTTGTGGATCGTCTTCGGATCCATTCTGGGAGGCGCGGTGCATGACTATATGTCCGGCATGGTTTCCTGCCGCAATGGCGGCGCATCCATCGCGGAGCTGTCCGGAACGTATCTCGGAAAGGCTGCGAAGTGGATCATGCGGATCTTTTCTATCGTGCTTCTGGTACTGACGGGAACGGTGTTTGTCAACAGCCCTGCTGCGCTGATCGCGCGGCTTACCCCCGGTGCGTTGAACGAGCGGTTCTGGATCGTGGTCATCCTTCTTTACTATGTCCTTGCGACCATGCTTCCCATCGATAAGCTGATCGGGAGGCTGTATCCAGTGTTTGGAGTGATATTGATCGTGATGGCGGTGAGCGTGATGGGAGGAACCATCCTTGGCGGTTACACCATCCCGGAGATCACGCTGGAGGACCTGCATCCCGCGGGGCTTCCAATCTGGCCCTTTATGTTTGTTACGGTTGCCTGCGGCGCAATCTCAGGGTTTCACTCCACCCAGTCTCCGATGATCGCGAAATGTATCACCTCGGAGAAGCTCGGAAGAAATATATTTTACGGGGCCATGATATCCGAATCCGTGATCGCCCTGATCTGGGCGGCGGCAGGGGTGGCCTTCTACGGAGCGACGGATCTGCTGAATGAGGCGATCTCCTCCCTCGGCCAGTCCGGCACGGTGTATGAGATCTCCCAAACGATGCTTGGCACCGTCGGCGGAGCGCTGGCGGTGGTTGGCGTGGTGGTGTGCCCCATTACCTCCGGGGATACGGCGTTTCGGAGCGCCCGGCTGATCCTTGCCGAGATAACGCATCTGGAACAGAAAAAGGCCGTAAACCGCCTGGTGATCACCCTGCCCCTGTTAGGGATCGGCGCGGTGCTGACCCAACTGGATTTCAATGTCCTGTGGCGGTATTTCTCATGGTCCAACCAGACCCTGGCGATGATCTCCCTGTGGGTGGCCACCGCCTATCTGGAAAAGGAGGGCAGATACCGCTTTGGTTCGCTGCTGACAGCCCTTCCTGCAGCCTTCATGTCCGCCGTCAGCCTGACCTATATCCTGATGGCTGGCGAGGGATTCGGCCTCTCCGCACAGATTGCGTGGCCCGCCGGAGTGGTTTTTGCGGCGGTGCTGTTTTGCGTGTACTTTGTGCTGGGCCGACGTTCCCGGAAAGGGGAGGCATGAAATCATGTGACGCTGTTGAGCTATTTTGGAAATAGATGAAAATGAAACCAGCCCATCCTTGTACGTTGACAGGTCCAGGATGGACTGGTTTCTTTCAATTCACAGGCTCCGTCGGGAGCCGTCCGGTATGCAACAGACTGGTCGAAGGGTATACTGTTACGTATTTGTCGGACAGCCGCAGTTTTCAGTGATTTCAAGATTTGCAAGTCTACATAATCTGTGATATAATGAGTAAATAGGCCTGTGCCATAGGAAGAGAGCTGTTTTAAGTGGGGACAGGCGGGGAGATCACGAAGGAAGTATCGTTGTAACTGCTAAACAGGTTTCAGGCAGTTACGTATCTTTCAGCAAAAGGATCCGAAAAAACAGGAAAGGGAATAACGGATATGGTGAAAGACAGATTCAGGGTATGGAAATACTGCATGGGAGCATTGCTCGCGGCAGCGCTGGTTTTCTCAGGCGTGTTTGGAAAGTCGGGCTTTGAAAAGGCTGCCGCTGCGGAGTTTGATTTTTTCTATGACGGACCGGTTGATATGTTTACGGGCGAAGCTATTAAAGAAGACAGCGAGGTTCAGACAGAGAAGGTAAACATTCCGGACGGCTCGGTCTATGACAGGTCGACGGGAATGTATGTGTACTCCCTGAAAGAGGGAACTGTCAGTGTGAGTGTTGCGGACGGCATGATTGTGACGGGGGAGGTTACGCTGGCCAAGAGCGAGGAGGCGAAGATCCTGCTTTTTAAGAACGGAAAGGAAATGTCTGAGGTACCGCAGAAGCTCAGTTCTCCCGGATCGTATGTCATCCAGGATGCCGGGGCGGAAAATGCCGGACAACTGATGGGCTTTCGGATCTTAGGCACGGTCACAGGCGCGGTCAGCCAGTACAACCTTCCCAAGGGCTTCAGTGTCAGGAGCGTGACGCTGGACGGGGAGAATGTCGATTATGATTACGGAGTGGTGGATCTGTCCGGTGAGGGAAAGTATGATATCAGCTATATCTGTTCGGATAACGGCGTGGGATACCATCTTACTGTGACCCTTGACCACACCCCGCCGCAGGTCACCTTTGAGGGTGTCGGGGATGACAACAGGGCCAAGGGACCGGTGACGATCAAGGGACTTTCGGAAGGAGATACGGTTAAGGTTCTGTTCAACGGGGAGGAAACACAGCTTAATTCCAGAGCGCAGCTTATGGAGAGCGGCAATTACAGCGTGACGGTGGTGGATCCCGCCGGTAATCGTGTGGAAAGGGATTTCCGTATCATCGTGTACCTGAATATGCAGGCATGGATGTTTGTGGGTCTGTTTCTGCTCGTCGCCATTGCCGTGACGGGTGCTCTGATGGTTGCAAGAAAGAGGCTGAGGGTAAGATAACGGACCGGCATTAGGAACGTCAGCCAAGAAAAACAGATATCCTGAACAAAGCCGGTCGATATCGTTTCGCTGAGATCTGAGTGACTATAGTATATGGAGGAGGAGCAGGATGCAGGTTCCGTTTTTTTCATCGTTTATCATGAATACATCTGCGGTCTCTCCGATGTTTCTTCTGGATATCGGAGGGGCGATCGAGAGTTTCTTCCAGGATCTGATCGAGAACTATGTCTTTGCGATTTTTTATTACGTGGAGATTGCCTTTTTGTACGCGATGAAGCTTCTGGAGAAAATGATGATGATCTTCACGGGAGAGGCGCCGGTGGTCTATAACGGATCGGAGAGCT
>CAMHJT010000112.1 GCA_946185495.1 uncultured Clostridiaceae bacterium
CCATCAACACAGCCAGGGAAAATGTAAAATACTGCAGGGAGTGCTTTACCCTGACAGATCAGGAGCTCTGCCCCATCTGCGCGTCTCAGAAAAGGGACAAAAAGACCATCATGGTGGTCGAGACACCGAGGGACCTGGCGGCCTACGAGCGCACCGGCAAATACGAAGGGGTGTATCACGTGCTGCATGGCGCCATTTCCCCAAAGCTTGGCATCAGCCAGGACGACATCCGGCTGAAGGAGCTGATCCTGCGCCTGCAAAAGGATGTGGATGAGCTGATCATCGCCACCAACTCCGGCGTGGAGGGGGAGATCACGGCGATGTATATCAGCAAACTGGTCAAGCCCACAGGCATTAAGGTTACAAGGATCGCGTCCGGCATTCCGGTGGGCGGCGATCTGGAGTGCATTGACGAGGTGACGCTTCTGCGGGCGCTGGAGGGACGGGTGAGCCTGTGACCGGGCAAGAACCTGCAACAGGTTTTAAGCTGACAGAATAATAAATAAGAGGAAAGAAGGTATGCACATGAAAAGAATTGGAATGCTGACAAGCGGAGGCGACTGTCAGGCGCTGAACGCGACCATGAGGGGTGTGGTTAAGGGACTTTGCAATCTGTATGATGACATTGAGATCTACGGATTTCTGGAGGGCTACAAGGGACTGATCCGCAACAATTATAAGCTGCTGAAGCCGGACGATTTCTCCGGTATCCTGACAAAGGGCGGCACGATCCTTGGAAGCTCACGCCAGCCGTTTAAATTGATGGATCAGCCGACCGAGGACGGCATTAACAAGGTAAAGGCTATGAAGGACACTTACAAGAAGCTGAAGCTGAACTGCCTGGTTGTCCTGGGCGGCAACGGATCCCAGAAGACAGCGAACCTGTTGAGCGATGAGGGATTAAATGTCATCGGTCTGCCGAAAACTATCGACAATGACCTGTGGGGCACTGATATGACATTTGGGTTCCAGTCCGCAGTGGATATCGCGACGGCCGCGATCGACTGCATTCACACGACGGCGGCTTCCCATAACCGCGTATTTGTGGTGGAGATCATGGGACATAAGGTAGGACATATCACGCTGCATGCCGGAATTGCCGGAGGCGCCGATATTATCCTGCTGCCGGAGATTCCGTATGACATCAACAGCGTGACCAAGGCGCTGGAGAAGCGGAGCAAGGCAGGAAAGGGATTTTCCATCATTGCGGTGGCGGAGGGCGCGATCTCCAAGGAGGACGCGGCGCTGCCGAAGAAGAAGAGAAAAGAAAAGATTGCCAACCGCCAGTATCCGTCGGTTGCCTATGAGATCGCTGACCAGATCAAGGATACCTGCGGCTGTGAGGTGCGGATCGCCGTGCCGGGACACACCCAGAGAGGCGGCGGCCCGGACGCTTATGACAGGGTACTGTCCTCGAGATTCGGGGCTTATGCGGCCCAGCTTATCAAGGATGAGAAGTACGGACGCCTTGTGGTGCTGAAGGACAATGACGTGACTGACATTCCTCTTTCGGAGTCGGCGGGCAAGCTGAAATATGTATCTCCGGATGACAGCATCGTGCAGAACGCCAGAATGCTGGGCATTTCCTTTGGAGATGACTGATCTGTAAACAGAATAAGCAGCAAACGGCATGGAGCTGGCGTTTTCCGAAAGGAGGACTCCGGCTCTTATGATGCGCGGGGGCGCGTAAGGAAAGCTTGAGATTGTAAATCAGGAGAATACCAGAATGGAATTGGAAAAACAGATTGAACTGGAAAACAGGATCAATGATCTGCAGAGGCAGTTAAATGAGGTCAGGGCGGAATTGGATTTCTATAAGGCGGAACAAAAGCTTAAAAAGCCTGAGGAAACTGTAAGTCCGGAACCTTTGCCCCGGCCGGAAGCTGCGCAGCTTGAGGTTGCCGGGGAGGACGTTCATCCGGTAAAGCAGCAATTGGCAGAGCCGGAGCGGGCCCGCAAGGTGGAGCGGGTCAGCGTGGAGAGCCGGGAGGCCGGGCTTGGAAAAATGGCGATGGGAATCGGAGCGGTGCTCCTGATCCTGATCTCTTTTTCCCTGTTTGCCGTGGCTGTCTTTCCACTGCTTGGCAATACACAGAAAGCGATTGCGCTGATCGTCTTCAGCGCCGGATTAATGACGGCAGGCACCCTGCTGCATAAGAGGTCGGGCTGGTGGGTCATTCCTGAATGCATCGGGCTTGTCGGGCTGTACCTTTCCATCATTATCAGCCATATCGCGCTGGACGTCCTGCCTTTGGGGGCAGCCTGCGCGGGGGTGGTTCTTTGGATCGTTCTGACAGGCGTATACGCGTATCGCCGCGAATTGGTGTTCGGCATCATTGAACAGGTGGGACTGTTCTGCTCGAACATATTGGTGATCTATCATATCGGCAAATATTTTGCTTTGGAAGAAAGAGCCGGGTATGCGTACCTTTTTACAGGGATCCTGATATTGGTGGAAAATGGAATGCTGTGTCTGTCCCTGATGAAAAAGAATTTCCGGGACGCTGTGCCGGTGTATATCGGGGAATTGGGCATATTGCCTGTGTCCACAATTACCCTGTGCGCCTGGTCAGGGGAAGGGAGCTACCGCGTCTTTGTCCTTGCCCTGGTGCTGGCGCTTAATATCAGGCAGTATCTTCTGAGAGCGCTGGTCAACAGGAAAATGACGGCAAAAAGCCACGCCGTGTTTATGCTGTACAATACCGGCCTGTCCTTTCTTTACCAGGCCTGCGCCCTGCTCAGCATGACTGGACCGGATGGCAGTGGAGCAGGGTATGATCTGACTCTTTTATTGCGTTTTGCCGTGGTTCCCGCGATATTTGCGGCCGGGGCGGCCATACTTCCCATGTACAGGGATTCCTTTGGATATAAGTCTCCTGTGGGAAACGGGCATTATCATGCGGTACAGTCTGTGATGCTTGGCATGGCGCTGCTTACCATACCGGGTATAGACAGCGGGTGCGCGTACTATGAGCTGTGTCTGATCCTTTGCAATGCCGGCCTGTTTTGCGCGCTGGCAATACTGGGTTTCACGAAGGGGAGCCGGATAAACGAAGTGTATCCGGTGGCGTTTGCGCTGGTTTATGCGCTGCTTTGCACAGATAAGGAGGCTCCGGTCTATGTCGTGTTAAGCGTCTGCTTTAACCTCGTTATTGCAGGCATGGCCGCATACAGGTACAGGAACGGCGTGGAGAAGCGCGCGGTAGGATATTATACGTTTACGCATATCACGGTGGTGATCTCCCTGACAGCATGGATGGTCAGAAACGCGTATTATATGGAAGACGGCGGCCCCCTGTACGTTACATATTTCATCAGCAGCCTCTGCATAGTGGCGCTTAATCTGGTGGAGGCAAAATACAGGTATCTGTCAAATAAAGCTGCCCGATACATCATCAGCGCGCTATCCTCCGTTATTTTTTTGACCACAGGCGCTGAACTGGACGGGGCGTTATTCTGGATTTTTGCGTTGACGGTGATATTGGTGCAGCTTACCCTTCACACGAGGGAGCTGTTCCTGCTGGAGAAGGAGAGCAGGAAGCCTTACGGAATTCTGATCTGCGTCAAATATACCATATTTATGATCTACCTGCTGCGCCAGGCATCTGCGGCCGGTATTGTGTACAGCATAGTATTTATTCTGGTTTCCGCCGCGTGCATGGTGACGGGAATGAGGCTGCGGACAAAATCCCTGCGCGTCTATGGGCTTGTGCTGTCGATGATCAGTATTTTCAAGCTGATCATGATGGATATCTACTATGACAGCCTTGTCACGCGGGCGCTCTCCTTCCTGCTCGCCGGGCTGATCTGCCTCGCGGTAAGTTATGCGTACAGCAGGTTTGAGAAGACATTGTAACTTAGTGGAAAAAATGTTGCTATTTTCAGGCAGGTTTGATAAAATAAGAGTGATTTGGAATCTGCAGGGAGGGAACGCCTTCCGGCATGGATTGAAAAATAGAAGACAAAGGAGAGCAGCGAGATGGCGGAAAGTATTAGTTTTGATTACAGTAACGCGAAGTTTATGGTCACTGACAGTGACATCCAGGCAATGAAGGAGAGAGTTCTGGAGGCCAAGGAGACATTGCTGAACAAGACCGGCGAGGGAAGTGATTTCCTGGGCTGGGTAGACCTTCCGGTGAATTATGACAAGGACGAGTTCAACCGCATCAAGGCGGCAGCGAAGAAGATCCAGAGCGATTCAGACATCCTGATCGTGATCGGGATCGGCGGCTCCTATCTGGGAGCGAGAGCCGCGATCGAGGCTCTCAGACATACATTTTACAATGTCATTGACAAGGATATGCGGAAGGGTACGCCGGAGATTTATTTCTGCGGCAACAATATCAGCTCCACCTATCTGGAGCATCTGCTGGATGTAGTGGGAGACAGGGATTTCTCCATTAACATTATTTCCAAGTCCGGCACAACGACGGAGCCGGCGATCGCATTCCGCATCTTCAAGAAGCTCCTGATGGAGAAGTACGGCAAGGAGGAGGCTGCGAAGAGAATCTACGCAACCACCGACAAGGAAAAGGGCGCGCTGAAGAAGCTGGCCGACGAGGAGGGCTATGAGACCTTTGTCGTGCCGGATGACGTGGGCGGACGGTTCTCTGTCCTGACGGCTGTCGGACTTTTGCCGATCGCGGTCAGCGGAGCGGATATCAAGCAGCTCATGGTTGGCGCGGCAACGGCCAGACAGGACTGCATCGAGAAGGATTTTGAGGAGAACCACGCGCTGCAGTACGCTGCAGTCCGCAACATTCTGCGTGAGAAGGGCAAGACCATGGAGATTCTTGCCAACTATACGCCTTCCGTTCACTATATCGGTGAGTGGTGGAAGCAGCTCTTTGGCGAGTCCGAGGGCAAGGACGGCAAGGGAATCTATCCGACAGCCTGTGATTTCACCACAGACCTGCACTCTCTGGGACAGTTTATCCAGGACGGAACCAAGAACCATATTGAGACGGTCATCAACATCGGATCTCCGAGGCGCAAGATCATCATGGAGAAGGAGGACGATGATTTAGACGGACTGAACTATCTGGCAGGCAGGACTGTGGATTATATCAACAAGCAGGCCATGAACGGAACTGTGCTTGCACATGTGGACGGCGAGATTCCGAACATGATGATCACGCTGCCGTACATGACCGAGTTTAACCTGGGCGAGCTCTTCTATTTCTTTGAGTTTGCCTGCGGTGTGTCAGGATATGTGCTGGGAGTGAATCCGTTCAATCAGCCGGGTGTGGAGAGCTACAAGAAGAATATGTTCGCGCTGCTTGGCAAGCCGGGTTATGAGGAGCAGAGGAAGGAACTGCTCGCGAGAATGGGGAACTGATCCGGAGCTTAACAGCGGCATGCGTCAGATATGACAGAGGGGGTGTCAGCAGACGGAAGCGTGTCTGCCGGCGCTCCCTTTTTTGCGGCCATGCAGTTTGAAAGGGGAAGGATAGGGCTGCCTGGAACCGCTTTTGCCGGGAATCAGGCAGGGAAGGCCGGAGGAAAACAGAAAGAGGCAATGACAAAAAGACAAACAGGGCACAGAGTCGCGAAGGACGAAGAAACGGAGGAGCGATATGAGAGGAGAAAGGTTGAGGCTGCGGCTTGCGGTATGGGCTGTTCTGGCGCTTGGGGGCTTGTGGCTTGCCGCAGGTACCGCGCTTGCGGCGGATTTTGAAAACGGGACGGAGGGCGGCATCATTTCCCGGAATATTCATGGGCAGGATTACAAATGGAACTGGTATCACCCGGTGAATTCCTATCTGTTTGGCAATGGGGACGGCAGCTTCACAAGGGTGGAGCATCTGGACGGCTCCATTTACTGCGAGACGTATTCTGCGGATTACCAATACCAGCCGGTCCAGACGATTGAGCTGGAGCTTCCGGAGTTCGGCGGCCTGTACCGGTCGCAGGATGGCTCCTGGTTTGTGGTGGAGGGGCAGAATAATCCGGATCTTGCCGCCAACCAGACGGAGTACCGCATCATCAAATATGATCAGGACTGGAACAGGGTGATCAGTACGGACCTTCCGGATGCCAATACGACGAAGCCGTTTTTTGCAGGCAGCTGCAGGTTCGCGGAAAAAGACGGAATGCTGTATGTCCGTACCTGCCATGAGATGTATAACGGGCATCAGGCCAGCGTCATGTTTCAGATTAGTATGAAGGACTGCAATGTGGTCACTGCAAACTATGATGTGGCCAACAGCGCCTATGGCTATATCAGCCATTCCTTCAACCAGTTTCTGGCGGTCAGGGACGGCGTGCTCTATGCCTGCGACCACGGGGACGCCTATGAGCGCGGGATCATGGTGATGCGCTATCAGGAGCTGATGGAGGGCACCAGATCCTTCTCCAACCGGGTGACGGCGGTAAACGCGTTTCCATTTAAGGGCGACAGGGGCAATAATTATACGGGAGCGGTGCTGGGCGGATTTGCTGTCAGCAGCACGCACGCGATCGCGGCGGGTGCCTCGGTACCTCAGGAGCAAAGCGTTTCAGGGGAGGTCAAAAATGTATTCGTGGTGTCCGTGGACCTCAATAAATTTGAGCAGGCAGGGACACAGGTCCGCTGGCTCACAGAGTATCCGCAGGACGGCGACCGGATGATCTCCAATGTGCAGCTTGCAGATGCAGGAGAGAACCGTTATCTGCTCGCCTGGGAGGAGTATGTGGAGGAGGCTTTCGACAGGATGGCCTATGTCCTGCTTGATGGAAAGGGTGAGCCGTCAGGCGCTGTCCGGTATATCCAGGCGTATCTTTCCGACTGCCGGCCGGTGGTGAGCGGACAGACCGCTGTGTGGTATGTGACGGATCAGACCGCTCCGGTATTTTATGAACTTCCGCTGGACCGGGAGCTTCCGGCCGCGGCGAAGAAGACGAGGTTTACGAAGAACGGGATCACCTATCAGGTGACGAAGAGCAGCCGGACGGCCGGCAAGGTGAGCGTTGCGGGATATATGAAGAAAAAGATGGAAAAGAGCGTGACGATCCCTTCCAGGATCGTCTATAACGGGTACGCCTATAAGGTGACATCGGTCGCTGCCGGCGCGTTCAAGAAATGCAAGAAGCTGACGGGAATCGACCTGCCGGATACGGTAACCTCCATCGGTGCGAATGCCTTTGAAGGCTGCAAGAAGCTGTCAATGATGAAGGTGGCTTATGCAAAGTATAAATCATCGAAGGTGGGCGCGGACGCGTTTAAGGGAACGCCGGCGAAGCTTGCGGTGATCGTGCCGGACAAGAAGCTTTCGGCCTACAGGAAGCTGTTCCGGAAAAAGGGAATGAAGACGGGGACGCAGTTTTATAAGCAGTCGGACGCATGGTATTATTATTAAAATAAGAAAAAGCTTGCAATTTTTAGGTTTATGGATAAAATAAGTAATGGTGACAGTCCTGCCCGGGGGAAAGCGGCAGGCGTTATTCGTGACAGACGTAGCACAGTGGACGGGCAGGAATGCCCCTGACAGTGAGGAGATTTTGATCATGGACAAGTTAGAGCTTCAAAAAACCGCCAATCAGCTTAGAAAGCATATCATTGCTTCCCTGCATGCTGCAAAGAGCGGTCATCCGGGCGGTTCGTTATCGGCTGCCGATCTGGTAACCTATTTGTATTATGAGGAGATGAATGTGGATCCGAAGGATCCGGACAAGGCAGACAGAGACCGGTTTGTATTGTCGAAGGGGCATGTGGCGCCGGCGCTTTACGGAGCCCTTGCAATGAAGGGATATTTCCCGGAGGAGGAGCTTTTAAAACTCCGCAAGACAGGAGAAATGCTGCAGGGACATCCGGACATGAAGAAGACGCCGGGCGTGGATATGTCCTCCGGCTCTCTGGGACAGGGCATTTCCGTTGCGGTCGGCATGGCGCTTTCCGCAAAGCTTTCCGGTGATGATTACCGGGTGTACGCGCTGCTTGGAGACGGCGAGATCCAGGAGGGACAGGTCTGGGAGGCAGCGATGTTTGCCGGCCACAGGAAGCTGGATAACCTGGTGGTGATCATTGATAATAATGACCTTCAGATTGACGGCAATCTGGAGGATGTGTGCTCGCCCTATCCGATTGAGGACAAGCTGGCGGCATTTCATTTCCATGTAATTACGATAGACGGACATAACTTTGATGAGATAGCTGCCGCGTTTGCAGAGGCGAGGCAGACCAAGGGTATGCCAACGGCCATTATCGCCAGGACAGTGAAGGGCAAGGGCGTATCCTTCATGGAGAATCAGGCGTCATGGCATGGTTCCGCGCCGAATGATGAACAGTACGAGACTGCAATGGCAGAATTAGAGAAGGCAGGTGAAGCATTATGTCAGAAGTAAAGAAGATCGCGACCAGAGAGAGCTACGGGCATACACTGGTGGAGCTTGCGAAGGAGCATCCGGACCTGATCGTGCTGGACGCGGATCTGGCAGCTGCCACCAAGACCAATATTTTTCAGAAGGTATTTCCGGACAGGCATATTGACTGCGGTATCGCGGAGAGCAACATGATGGGGATCGCGGCCGGCCTGGCGCTGACGGGCAAGGTTCCCTTCGCGTCAAGCTTTGCCATGTTTGCCGCGGGGCGTGCTTATGAGCAGGTGCGCAATTCCATCGGCTATCCGAAGGTCAATGTGAAGATCGGAGCGACGCACGCAGGCATTTCGGTGGGCGAGGACGGGCCGACGCACCAGTGCAACGAAGACATCGCGCTGATGCGCACGATTCCCGGCATGGTTGTCATCAACCCCTCCGATGACGTGGAGGCAAGGGCGGCAGTCCGCGCGGCCTATGAGCATGTAGGACCGGTGTACCTGCGGTTTGGACGGCTTGCGGTGCCGGTGATCAATGACCGTCCGGATTACAGTTTTGAGCTTGGGAAGGGCGTTACCCTGCGGGAAGGAAAGGATATCACGATCGTCGCGACAGGTCTGGAGGTTGGTTACGCGCTGGAGGCGGCGCAGATGCTGGCAGCGGATGGCGTTGACGCGCGCGTGATCAATATCCATACGATCAAGCCGAT
>CAMHJT010000113.1 GCA_946185495.1 uncultured Clostridiaceae bacterium
CCGTCGATCATCATCAGGACAATGGCAAGGCTGCGGTAGATCTCCGTGGTATAGGGCAGTGCGTGGTGACGGATCAGGTTTGCAAAGACAAACGCGATCTGCAGGCTGACCAGCTCGATCAATATGAAATCAGCATGCTTCACCCACCCCTGCCTGCTTCTTTTGTACATCCTTCGTATTCCTCCCCAACAGCCTTCCGGATATTGCAGCCCCATCTACTTTCATGATCGAACTGCCGCATCCGCAGAGTGACAGTTTTTTTGCAGCCATACCATTCTCATGCTTCTTCTAGAATCTCAAACTCCATAAATTCATCATCAGCCCCGCCGTGGCTGTTCTCAAGGAGCTGATACCTCACCTTGACCTTGTCACCTTCCTGATATTCCTTCTGCAGCGTCTTATTCACGGAGTACCCGTAGATTCCGGGGCATCCATACAGCCCGCCTCCGTATACGGTTCTCTTCCTCAGAAACCCTTTCTGCGCGACTTCCTTGATGATTACTGTTCCCTTCCTGTACTCCTGCATGTTTACTTCCTCGTAACTCTAATCCATACATATCTTCCCGACACAGTTTCCCTCTGCGGGATATCTGTCTCATATATTCGATCCGGGCATAGCTTCGCCATCGCAGCGATCCGTGTTCTGATCCCGGCCATTACAATTACAATGCTTGGATACCTGTCCATTACGCGGCATCCAAGCATGCCCTATTACCGTCCAAACTGCTCCGGCAGCATATACTGCTCGAATCATTTTTCCTGTTTTGCTGTTCCGCCATGCCAGCGAGATGATATCGATCCAGCTGGATCGCCGTCTTGCCTTCTGACCTGTCACATTCCGAAAGTTATGTAAGTTTAATAATGTTATATCTTAATTATGATATGAAACCCCGAAATATTGTTTCTATACTGGCAACCCCTCCGCAAAAGGGCGTCAGATCTTTCATATCCTGCCAAATAATCTACGATTTATTATTTTACACGAATCAATATGGCTTTTCAATAGGATATTTCTTCTAAATTAACCAAATAAACACCATATTATTTGTCAATATTATACAAGGGTTTTATGGACTTTGTTCAATCTCCTTAACACGGTATCTGTTTTTCTGTCAATGGAAGACATATTTTTCTTTTATTATATACATGTGACAGGTAATTAAGAAACTCAAAACGAATATTGCTGCATTTTGCATGATCTGTTCCATCTCCTTTTTACCCCATTTTTTTACTGAGTACACCCCAATACCAACCAGACCGCACTTTTAGGCAACAAAAAAGCCAGAAACTGCGGTTTCCCGCATTTCCTGGCTATGGAGCATAGGGGGATCGAACCCCTGGCCTTCAGATTGCGAACCTGACGCTCTCCCAGCTGAGCTAATACCCCATCTGTCAACGGATGCATGGATGTATGCTTCCCATTGCACATTCACATTTTATATATCGTCACAATTTCTCAATAGTTTATACCTTAAAATAAATTTTTTTGAATGTGTATCCCCTATCTGCTGCAAAGCCGCATCCCAACCTCTATCATATTTTCCCCGCCAGGATAATCGCCGCAAGCATCCACAGCTCGCAAAGCTGCAGGAAATACCCCGCCAGGTCGCCCGTGACGCCCCCAAACCACCGGTACGCCACATGCCGGTAATAGAAAAAGCAGGCGATCCCGGCACACAGGCAGCACGCCGCCGTAAGGAGCCCGCCCCCTGCCCTGTGGAAAAATCCAAAGGCCAGCAGGCAGATTGCGAAGCAGAAAAGCTCCGCCCACAGGATCCATTTGACCGGGCGTCCTGACGCCCTGGCCGTATCTGCCAGCATGCCGTCCGGTTTTGCCTTCCGCAGGGTGACAACTGACAAGGCGCTTAATATCCTCGAATACACATAGCCCGCGGCCAAATAGGGAAGCTGCTGATCCGTAAGCTCACTATAAAGCCCCATGGCAAGCATAAGGTAGAGGATCCCGTACAGCAGCGCAAACGCCCCCGTATGCGGATCCTTCAAAATCCGAAGCCGTTCCTCCACAGGCCGGCAGGAGCGCTTCGCGTCCACCGTATCCAGAAAGCCGTCCATATGGATGCCCCCTGTGACCAGCACAGGAATCGCCGTACAGACCGCAGCCTTGAGCAGCGCTCCTGCCCCCTTCTGCCCCGAAGCCCAAAACCAGATCCACTGGACGCCCCCGATCAGCGCCCCCACCACCGGAAACCAGCACAGGACATACCGCATATGCTTCTCATCCCATTCCACTGCCGGGACCGGTATGCAGGAATATGTTGAGATTGCCATGATCATTGCCCGAAACATTTTTTTCCAACTCCATTCCTTCGAAATTCTGTCTCAAAACTGCCGTCATACAGCCTGGATCTGGCAAACTCTTCCCCCAGCACCCGTCCCACTATGATCAGAGCCGTCTTCCGGATCCCGGCCGCCTCCATGTCCTGCGGCAGGCGCTCCAGCGTAGTTCTCAAAATCTTCTCATCAGGCCAGGTCGCCTTATAGACCACCGCCACAGGCGTTTCCGGCGCGTATCCCCCCTGCACAAGCTCCTGCTTCACCTGTCCTGCAAGCCCGGCAGACAAAAAGAGTACCATCGTCGCCTGATGGGCTGCCAGCGCGGAAAGCTTCTCCCGCTCCGGCACAGGGGTTCTTCCCTCCATCCTGGTCAGGATCACTGTCTGGGAAACCTCCGGCAGCGTATATTCCATCTTAAGCGCCGCCGCCGCGCCGGAAAAGGAGCTGACGCCCGGACAGACCTCATAGGGAATACCCAGTCTGTCCAGTTCGGCCATCTGCTCCCGTATGGCGCCAAAAAGCGAGGGATCTCCGGTGTGCAGGCGGACGATGACAGGCGTCTCCTCTCCCGCCATGCCGTCCTGTCCAATCCGGCCATTTCCCGCAGCTTCCCCCTGTCCCGCGCGCCTGTCCGGCGGCATTTTCCCCGCGTCATTTTGAAGAACCTCCGGTTTATTCCGCATTGCCCGCTCCACCACGGCAATGACCTCTTCAAGCGTCATGCGCGAGCTGTCATACAGCTCACATTCCGGCTTTGCCTCCAAAAGCAGCGCCGGATTCACCAGGGATCCGGCGTAAATGATCACATCTGCCCTGCGGATCAGCTCCTGCCCCCGCACTGTGATCAGGTCCGGCGCGCCCGGCCCCGCTCCCACAAAATATACCAACGCCCTCTCCTCCCTTCCTGTAAACATTAGGTAATTGCGAAACTCAAAAAGCAGACTGAGACTCCCGGCAGGATATATGTTTTTTCGCCGGCATCAGGAACGTTAGCCAAGAAAAAATATATATCCTGCCGGGAGCCGACCGAAAAAGTACATTGTTTCGCAAACGCCTATGTAGTCATGTTTATGCTAGAGGTCCTTAGCTTTCGGCCACGCCTCCAGCAGCTCACCGGTTCCTGCCGTCTGCCCCAGGCAGCCGAATCGCTCTGAAAACAGCACCACGCCAGCCTCCAGCTTTCCCCCGGTTCTTAAGTCCACCACTTCCTTTATTTTGTCAAGGATCCGGCCTGTCACCGCTTCCCTGAGCTGCCACTGCGTAAGCAGCGCCAGCATTTCCTCCGTATTGACACACCGCATCAGTTCCTCTGCCATCTGCCGGGTTCCTCCGCTTAAAACAGTGTGCGTCACAAAAATTTCCCGCCTTGCGTCCGCAGTGCGGGAATGGGTGTTCATGATTCCTGCCGCCAGCTTTACGAGCTTGCCGATATTGCCGACGAGCAGAAGCCTCTCCATCTGATAGGATACCGCCAGATCCAGCGTCTCTCCGATATAATTGCTGCATTTGACGCTGTGGTCGAGCCTGAGTCCGAGATGGGAAGCGGCGTAGCCCTGCCCGTAATTGCCTGGCGTCACCAGCAGGCTTTTCTCCCCCTGCGCTGCGATCTGGCGGATCTGAAGCTCTATGGTATCCACAATGGCCTTTTCGCTCATGGGCTCCACGATCCCGCTGGTGCCGAGAATGGAGATGCCGCCCGTGATTCCAAGCTGCGGATTGAAGGTGCGTTCTGCCAGTTCCCTGCCCTTTGGAACCGAAACCGTGATCAGCAGCACGCCAAAATCATCTGCCTGCCCGCAGGCCTGAGCCACCGCCTGAAAGATCATGCTCCGCGGAACCACGTTGATGGCTGCCTGTCCCTTCCTCTGTTCCAGTCCCTCGCAGGCTACCCGGCCAACGCCCTCTCCGCCGTCCAGAAAGAGATAAGGATATTCCTCACTCTGAAACGCGTCTTTTGAAATCCTGCACGCCTCCTGCTCCGGAATCCGCTCCACGGTGGCCGCAATCTCCGCCCCGTTCGTGACGTCCGGATCATCCCCGCTGTCCTTCACCACATAATATGTGAAGCCCGGATCCTGGCGGCCACTCACTTTCCCCCGACACGCCGCGGAGAACACGGGAACCTCCACCGTCATCCCGGCCGGCATGCGGACCGTCATATGCTCCACCTCGTTCCCTGTCAGCAGGCGAAGCGCCGCCGCCCCCGCAGCTGCCGCCGCACAGGTGCCAGTGGTGATCCCCCTGCGCAGGGTTTTCTGGTTTTTATGCACATATTGTTCCATGTCCTCTTCTCCCGGTCTTTTCCATACTCCTATGCCAGCTTAACAAGATAATGTAACTACTCAGCAGGTCTGCGCATTCACTTCGCAGACCGTGCCAAAACAGTATATTTTGCCTCACATAGGGTGAATTAGGATGTGCCGGCTTCACCCTCTGCGTAACTGCTTGGCACCTGCCGAGTAGTTACAAAATAATTAACAGGCAGGATCAGTATTCCGGATACCAGCATTTTCCTGCCATATAATTGATGAACTGCTGCGCCGTCCGCCCTGAAATGCCACCATGGGCAAGCTCCCACTTGTTGGCCTCGGCACACAGCTCTTCCGGGGACAACGTGATCTCCGGCACGCGTTTGGCCAGCTCCGTCACGATCTGGAAATACTCCTTCTGGCTCGGCTTTGAGAAGCTGATGGTCACGCCAAAACGGTTGGCCAGGGACAGCTTCTCCTGCATCGTATCCGAACGGTGCAGCTCCTCCCCTCCGGTCTGCATGTCACTTCTGTCATTCCACGTCTCCCGGATCAGGTGCCTGCGGTTGGAGGTAGCGTAGATCAGCACATTATCCGGCCTGGTCTCCACTCCACCCTCGATCACCGCCTTGAGGAATTTATACTCGACCTCAAATTCCTCGAAGGAAAGATCGTCCATGTAGATCACGAACCGGTAATTGCGGTTCTTGATCTGCGCGATCACCGCGGACAGATCTTGAAACTGGTGCTTGTAGATTTCGATCATCCGCAGTCCCTTGTCATAATACTGGTTGAGGATCGCCTTGATGCAGGTGGACTTGCCGGTTCCCGCCGCCCCGAAGAGCAGGCAGTTATTGGCAGGCAGCCCGTTTACAAACGCCTCCGTGTTGTCGATGAGCTTCTGCTTCTGCGTCTCATAACCGATCAGGTCATTTAAGAGCACGTTGTCGGTATTGGTGATAGGGAAAAGCTCCACACGCTCCCCGGCATGACGGATCCGGAAGGCCTTATTAAGGCCGAACATGCCAACGCCATACTCCGCGTAGAACTGTGTCACCTCCTCAAAAAAATCGTTTTCATTTTCACAGATTTCCAGCCGTTCCGACAGCGCCTGTACCTTCGCGGAGACATTGGCGTTGTACATCCGCTCCTTCTTCACGATGGCCGTATAATTGGAGATGGTCGAAAAGCAGTCAATCCCCAACTCCTTCTCAATGGCGTAGAAATTGAAATGAAACAATTCCCGAAAGATATGGAAATCATTTTTCGCGAAATGATTGACGCTCCCATCCCTCGCCCCCACCTTTTCACTGGTCAGCGTAAAGGAATTCTCATTGGTGATCAGCAGGAAGGTCAGATAATTATGCCATAAATTTTTGTCAAACCCGTAATCCGTGGCCAGATCCAACAGGCGCTTGATCTCACCGTAAATCCTTGTGGTCAGGCTCTCCTTGCTGATATGCTTTTTATCCTTCAGCTCCTCCACCTTCGACGCGGAAAGCGCCGTGGAGCCGTTGACCACATTTTCGCGATACCAGTCAAAATCCTCAAAAATGGCCGCCAGCCTTTTTAAAATGCTGTCCTCCCCCAGTTCCCTGTATACTATCAGCTTTGAAACCTGTTTATACATGTCATTATTCCTCCATATTCCAAAAAGATCTCCTATGCTGCCACGCGTTATTTCTGACGGTCTTCCGCTTCCTCCGTCACGCGCCTGCGCCTTTCTCCCGCCTCCTGATTGTCTCTGGCCTTCCGATCGGATCCCGCAGTCCAAGACGCGCCCCGCGCCTTTCTCCCACGCACCTCCTGATTCTTCCCGCCTTCAATCAGCTCCCGCAGTCCGGGCTTGCCCTACGCCTTCATCTCGCCAGTCTCCAGGTCCACCTGGCTCACATTGATCCCGTTGACCTCAATACTGTCATTGATCTCAATCACGAGATACTGCCTGCCCTCCAGATACCTCGTCTGTACCAGGTCTGTCCTCTCCGGCTTCACCTTGATCACGACATCCGGCATTTTGATGTCAAAGCTTCTCGTGCTGGCCACATTGGCCGCCGCAAATTTCGGCTTCTCCTCATCGCACACAATGCTGTCAAATGCAGTCTCAAAGGAGGCGAGCGCCTCCTCTTTCACGCCGCTGTCCGCCAGCAGCTTCTTAAACTCCTGCTTGTCAAGCTCCGGAGGCTCCGGCGCGTCCTTGCGCTCCTCCACATATTCATTGAGGTTCTCATGGATCGTCTTGATCGTCTCAAAATTGCACTGCTCGCCCAACGTATTCTCTATAATATCCTGAAAGGTCTCCTGCTGCGCCTTATAGGAGAGCGGCGCCCTGCAGCCCAGCGTCTGGTCGATCAGGCCCTCCTGTAGAAGCTCCGAATTCTTGGTGTAGTAAAGCAGGCTGTGGATATCCGTCATCCGGTCGTTAAACGCCGGAAACAGAAATCCGTGCGCTGGCGCGCCTACCACCCAGTCCTGGTACCTGCAGCCGATCCGGTTATCCTTCTCGATGTAGCCCAGACCCGCGTCCGAACGCTTGACAGGGCAGATGCTGCAAAGAATGTAATCATAGACATATTCGGAGGCGTCCTCATTTTCCATGCCGTCCGTCGTCTTTCCCGGCACATCGTACACACCGTATACCAGCACAATATAATAATTTTCCGGAAAAGCATACGATGCGATCACCTGATCAAAAAAGGACTCCACCAGCGCCGCGTCCTGCAGCTTGGAGTCCTTCAGCTTCAGCAGAAAAGCCTGGGTTCCCCCCTCCGCCTCCTGCTCCGCCGGAAATTCCATATTCAGCAGGTTCTTGCCCAGCGTGCCTGACAGCGTGCCCCGGAACATCGTAAAATACTTAAAATTCTCCTCCTCCTCCAGTGTCAGGAAGGTCTGGGAAAGCTCGGCTTTCTTCTGCTTCTCGCTGTCCACATAGCAGCTGCAGATCCTCGTGATTGTGCAGCGCTCCGGCGTAAACTGCTTCTTTATCTCGCTGATTTCCTTTTTGTTCATACCTGTACTCCTCGTAGTCCGCCATCAGCGGTTATTTTCTTATTCGTTTTATCTGTCCAGCAGATACGCAGCGGGTGATGTATCAGCATTCTGGTTCCCCCGCTGCATGGCTTCATACACGGTTTCCCTTAACAGTCCCCATCAGCCAGTCCCTCAAAATATGACACATACCGGATCGAATGCGCCTTTTCCGGAAACAGGTAGGCGTACAGATCTACAAAATAATCATCCGTCATGCTCGCGATAAAATCCACAACGATCTGATCGGGATCTGTCCGTTCCAAATACTGCGGCTCCCCGTAGAACCTCGAATTTTCCATCACAAAATCTATATGGTGCCGGTAAATGACCGAATTCTTCCTTTCCTCCAGCACATCCTTCCGCAGCCTGTCATAGACATCGTGGAACATTGGCTCCACCCGGTTTTCATTGAGCTGGTCAAGATTTTCATTCAGGTAGATTTTCTCGTAATTCTCCTTCTTTGTCGCCTTGATCGCCTGAAAATACGCCTCGTCCATATAAATGGCATCCCTGCCGTAGCTGTTCTCCACGATATTGACCACGAGATTGTTGATGATCTCCGGATTGCTCCGCCCGAAAGCCTGCTCCTCAAAAATGCTGTCATCCGGGATCAGGTTGGCGCGCACCGCATCCTGCCGGTCCTTTCCCAGATACGCGATCATATCGCAGATCCGTACCACGCAGGCCTCCAGCGTATAGGGAACCAGCCTCTTGATCGCGGACGGATCCACATAGCAGTTCTCATATTTGTTGTCAAACTCCTGAAAGGTCTGCATCTGCTCCGGTCTGTACTCCTGCATCGCGAATTCCCCGTTGTGGCACAGAATGCCGTCCAGTGTCTGCAGGCTGACATTGCGGTTCAAAATGCCGTCCAGCACCCGGACGCTGTGCACGTTATGGTTAAAGTACCGTCCTGTCCGCGCGTGATAGCAGTCGTTTAAGTACCGCTCTCCCGCATGGCCAAACGGCGTATGCCCGATATCATGGCCGAGCGCGATCGCCTCGATCAGATCCGTATTGAGTCCCAGCAGCGTACCGATATTCCTTGCGATGCGGGATACGAGCTGCACATGCAGCGCGCGCCTCGTTATGTCATCATTTTTGTAGAAGGAAAATACCTGCGTCTTGTCCGCGTACCGGTTGTAATACGGCGCGTGCAGGATCTTATCGCAATCCCTGACATAGGCGGGGCGCAGCAGCTTGTTCCTGTCCCAGTCCTGCTTTCTGCGGACCGCGTCCTCATTTTTTGTTCGATAAGGATTCTCATATCCGTTTTTCCGGTCCATCCGAATCCTCTGCTGCAGTTTCTCCGACGGAGATCGGAAGAGCACACGTCTGAACTCCAGTCACCGACACACATCTCGTA
>CAMHJT010000114.1 GCA_946185495.1 uncultured Clostridiaceae bacterium
CAGCACCGAAGCCTGTATCCGCTCACTCCCATGACAGCCGCGCCCATAAGGAAAAAAAGCACTCCTATTTCCAGAAGCTGCCTGTTATCCGAAAAAAATTGTACCGAAAACGCCCTGGGCAGGAACCATATCAAGGCTCCCGTTCCCAAAGCAAGAATAACCGATATGCCGATGGATCCATGCAGGCTCGACACCTCTCCAAGTATGAACAGGCATGCCCAATACAGCATAGGTCTTTTCAATTATTCCTTTGTCTCCTCCTGTTCGATCAAATCCAGATTGCGCTCAAAAAAACTGTCAAAGGGCAGCGTCTCCCTGAAAAACTGGATCTTTTCCCCGTTTTTCAAAAACTGCACCTTGGATATCGTGGGCAGCTCCACAAGGGAATTGACCACGGAATAGACGATCACGTCATTTTTGAGCGGATTATCGGTGCTGTAAAACGCATCGCTCAGATCCACATAACAAATGCCGTCCTTCACAGAAATATTGCGGATCTTTGTATCTCCCGGAAGCGTAGCCTGATAGCCTTCCTTCTCCGGTCCCTGGATCAGTGATTCCACGACAATCCTCGCAAGCGAGGTATTGTTGGAAATCTCAATGGTCTTGCGGTATTCTTTGAGCCCTTCTCCTGTCTCCCCGGCAAAAAACAGGACAATGCTGCCGGACTGCTTATAGCTGCTGTCCTTTCCAAAGGATAACACAAAGGAATCCTGGTCAAAGTTTTCCACCACCGCCGCAGCGTCCTCATCCGTATTGGCCAGATCCTTGAAGGACATGGCAACCGTATCCACCCTCTGCAGCTGGAGCAGCGTCTTTGCTATACAGGCTTTAAAAAACAGCAACTCCTCCGCGTCAACGGCATCATAGTCGATCTGAAAAGAAATCTCCAGGCGTCCCCGTCTCTCCTCCAGATGATTGTCCTGGTACACCAGACCGCCCGGAATCGGTGACTGGTATTCCTCCGTCGCCTTAAGGAGGGATAACTTCTCCATCAGCTTCTCCACCTGCTGCTCAACCGGTTTTTCCTTGTCAATCTCAGTCACCTGTTTGACCAACCCGGTACGGTTAATGTCCGGCAGATAAAGATAAATCTGTCTGCCGGTCAGCTTCTCTGCCTTCTCCTGTTTCTTCGGAGCAGACCCGCACGCGGTGAGAAGAATCATTCCCGCAATAAGCAGACATAGGTATAAGCGTTTCATGTTTTCTCCTTCCCTTCAAGGTTCATCAGAGTTCTCTATCCGGCTTATTATTCCCGGCACAAGGCAGGTTTTTCTGCACCTTCTTCCCCGGTTTCTTCCCCGGAACGCCTGACGCGGCCCGCAAAGTACCGATTCTGTGTCAGTTTACATATTTCAGCGGAATCCGCACCGTAAAGGTCGTGCCCTCTCCCACCTGGGAATAGAGCTTAATCGCGCCCTTGTGAACCAGAATCGCGTTGCGCGTGATCGCCAGCCCCAGTCCGGTGCCTCCGGTCTCCCTGCTTCTGGCCTTATCCACACGATAGAATCTCTCAAACACCTGCGACTGGCATTCCTCCGGAATGCCAACCCCGTTGTCCTGAACCTTGATATAGAAAAACTTATGGTCAGCGTTCAGGGATACATGAACATTGCCGCCATCGTTATTATACTTCACGGCATTTTCGATCAGATTCGAGAGTGCGAGGGACAGCTTGACCTCGTCCACCTCTCCCACTACCTCCCGGAAGCTTTCAAATACCACCTCAATGTTTCTCTTCGCCGCCAGCGGCTTGATCCTCTTGAGCAAAAGCTCCAGCAGCGCGTTGATATTCACAGGCTGCACATTCATCTGCGCCGCCTTCTTGTCCATCTTCACCAGCGTCAGCAGGTCATTGATGATCTTGTTTTCACGGTCGATCTCCTCCACCATGTCTGACATGAATTCCCTGTACATCTCAGCCGGCACATCCTCCTGCATCAGCAGGGAATCCGCCAGCACCTTCATGGATGTGATCGGCGTCTTCAGCTCATGGGAGACATTCGACACAAACTCCTGCCTGGAATCCTCCAGCACCCGCATCTGCTCCAGCAGCACATTAAAGGATTCTATCAGCTGCCTGTTCTCATTAAAGCGGGCCTTCATCTCCAGCTTGCCCAGTGTTCCCTCTCCCATCTCCGTTATGCTGCGATTGAGCCGCTTCGTGTCCTTCACGCTCACCCTGCAGATAATGAAGGCCGCGATCAATGCCAGAATGGAGAACAACACAAGCATAACCTGCGCCTGTCCCGCGATAAAGCTGTTGGTCTCCTCCAGATCCTTCATGGAAACCGTCGCGATCATCACTCCGCTGATCATCTTATCCGCATTGATAATAGGCTGGACGATCTCCGCGTAGTCGTCCACCATGCGGATATTCCTGTCCTTTTCACCGCGCATTACAAGAATAGCCTCGTCATATAGAATATAATTATCCTGATCGATGGTATATGTATCCTTCACAATCTTATACTTGGAATCAATGACCAGAATCCTCCCCTCCCACACATTCGCGAGCTGGTCGATCTCCACATTGAGATTATCCTGAGTGGACTCAATGGTAAACTGGTTCACAAGAATCTGATTGGACAGTATACTGCACTGGTTCTGTACCAGTTTAAGCTTCTCCTCAACCGTTTTCTCATTATAGGACTTCTGCAGTAAATACAGAAAAACCAGCATCAACAGCAGGGACAGCAGGAAAAAGGACAAAAAGATCACGACCTTCAGACTGCGGAAAGGGTTCGTCTTGATCTTATTTCTTAAAATAATAACCCACTCCCCACTTTGTCTGTATATACTTCGGCTCGCCAGGATTGCTCTCAATCTTCTCGCGCAGTCTTCTCACATGTACATCCACTGTCCTTCCGTCTCCCAGCGCGTCACTGCCCCAGATCTCCTTCAGCAGGTCATCTCTGGAATATACATGGTTCGGATGAAACAAAAGCAGCGTGAGGATATTGAATTCCTTCGCGGTCAGGTTGATATCCTTTCCCGCAATCGAAACTCTACGGCTGTCCAGGTCGATCACAAGATCGCCCTCCACAAGCTTCCTCGGCTTTTCCTCCACAACAGTCTTCCTGCCGTTTCTGCGGATGATTGCCTTGATCCTCGCCTTCAGTTCAAGAATATTGAAGGGTTTGGTAATATAATCATCCGCCCCGTATTCAAGTCCCAGGATCTTGTCCATGTCGTCACCCTTCGCGGTCAGCATGATGATCGGCACATCGGAAAACTCCCGGATCGCCTGGCACACCTCAAAGCCTGACAAGCCCGGCAGCATAACATCCAGCAGGATAATATCAAACTCCTTTTCCTTCGCAAGTTCCAGCGCGTCTTCTCCATTATAGGCGGGCGTCACCGTCATTTCATCCTGTTCCAGAGAAAACTTGATCCCCTTTACGATCAGTTTCTCATCATCCACAACTAATACTTTTTTCATCCCAAATCTCCTCGTATATAAACAAATGTTTATATGTGACAGGCAAGTCTTCATATCAGAGCCGCGCTGTGCAGCCCGTTATATCTTGACCTCATCCTTCAGCTTTAAATAGATTCCCTCCTTGATCCCCGGTATCTCCATCAGCTCCTCGACAGACCGGAAGCCTCCATGCGACTCCCTGTACTCAATGATCTTATCCGCCTTGGCACTGCCGATCCCCGGCAGCGTCATCAGCTCCTCCCGGGTGGCAGAATTGAGATCCAGCCTGCCATCCTCCTGTCCAGCCTGCCCGTCCTCATCTTCACCGGGCACATAAATGGTCTGCCCGTCCGTCATATGCTGCGCCTGGTCGAGCTTCTCGCCCCTGCCGTCGGCAGTCACTCCCCCGGCAGCCCTGATTGCGTCGCAGATCCTGTTCTCCGGAGCAAGCCGGTACACTCCCGGCACAGCGACATGGCCGCAGACATATACATAAATGCACTCCTCCGTCTGTCGCTCCTCCTCTTGCGAACCTTCCTCCGTCATCTGTCTTTCCCCGGCTGCAGGAGCCTCCCTCGCAGTCATCACATCCTCGACAGAATCACAGCCCGCAATGCCAAACAGCAGCATCCAGGCAGCAAACAGCATACCTATTCTTTTTCTCATCACACAACACTCCTTTTTCTCTAAGCGTCAGCATTACCTGACATTCCCAATCATGGAAAGATACCGTCCTCCAACTTAAAAAGGAAACAGTATTCCACCCTTAAAATGCCGTGTGATCCATGTATACCAGAAAATCAAACCTGTTTATCATACCGAAAAATGAAACAATTTACAACTACTTTGTTAAAGAAAGAAATAAATTTTTTATAAAATTGTAATGATTGCCCTCTCAGCTATTTTGAGAAAATCACCAGGCCGCCCAGCGCTACTGCCATTCCAAGCAGCTTGGTTGCGGAAAACGGCGTCCGTTCCACGCCAAACCAGCCAAACAGCTCGATCAAGTATCCCACCAGCGTCTGCGCGACCACAATTGCCAGAACCGCCTTAGCCGGTCCGAGGCGGGACATGCTCTGTATCACTGTCAACGTAATAAACGCGCCGATCAATCCTCCCGCCAGAAGATATCTCGGCTGTACTGAAAAAAGCGTCCCCGCCGGAATCCTTCCGGACTCCGAGAACACATAAAATCCCAGGCATACCAGAAAGCCGGTAAGCTGCACAAAGCAATTTGTCAGCCACGGGCCGCTCTGCTTCGTCACACCTGTATTAAAAACACCCTGCACGCTCATCAGCGCGCCGGAAAGCATCGCAATTAAAAAGCCCCACATCCTATTATCCTCCTTCTTTATCAAGCAAATGGTTCCAATGCAAAATAGAACTCATTTCACCGGGCAGCCTGGACAGCGGACAGCTTCCGATCAGGCCGCCGCGCGATCTGCCACAGGCAATTTGGAAATAGTATGTGAGACTTTATTTAATTTATTCTTAGCTTCTCCTCCATGACGCTCTGAAGCTTTGCAAGCTGCTCCTTCACATCATGCCCGGACCAGATCGCGTCAAACACGATCCCGCTCTCAGCCATGTAATCACCGAGCACCATCACCTTCGGAACCGGCTGGGAATTGCTGTACTGCGCGTATATGATGGACTGCATCCCGTCAAGCTCTGTTTCCCCGGCCCGTACCGGCAGCTTTCCATTTCCGGCGAACTGTCCGTCCGCACAGGCATAGCTCAGATACAGCGCAAACATCTCACCTCCCGCAGTCGACTGTCCATAGGGATTGACCATGGCTGCGCAGGTTGTGGACAAGGTACGTGAGGCCAGATCCGCTGTCAGGCTCGGCACATATGAGACTCTGTAATCCGTCTCATCCTCCACCCGTGCAGCTTCTGCCTCCTGCGCGGTTTCGTCTGTCCCTTCCGCTTCCTGTCCGGCTGTCCCCTCTGTTTCCTGGCCGGCTGTCCCTTCTGTATCCTGGCCGGCCGTCTCCCCGGCTTCCTGTCCGGCTGTCCCTTCTGTTTCCTGGCCGGCTGTCCCTTCTGCTTCCTGCCCTGTTGATGCTCCTCCAGTTTTCTGTCCTGCCACATCCGCCCCTTCGGCTCCTGTCCCCGCCTGCATCTCATACAGCGTCGGCAGAATATCAGACTTGCAAAGCCCCAGCACCAGCGTGCCGTCCTTGATCCGGCTTCGGACCGTATCATGGGAAATATTTTTCTTATTCATCCAGAGATATTCCGAAAGCGACTGAAAATACTCCATGGCAGCCACAGACTTTTCATTATTCACCTGAAAGGAATCCGCCTGATCACCGTTTTCTCCAAACAGATCCACATAAGCCGCGTAAAACATGGTATTGATATACGGATCCGCCACATCCCAGCGGAAGATAGCCTTGGTGGAGCCGGTATCCTCATACTCATCCAAAAAATCCAGGATCTCATCCATGGACGCCGGCGCCTGTTTCAACAGCTTCGCGTCATACACCAGGCAGTAGGTGTCAAAATATACCGGATATCCATATCTCTGTCCCCTGTAGGTGACAGCCTTTACCGCGGTCTCAGGATAGCTTTCCTTCCAGAACACGTCATTTACGGCAGCATTCGGAAGGGCCATGCCGCTCAGCGCCGCCAGCTCCATCTGGTCATTTCCGGCAAGATAGACATCCGGTGCCGCATTCTTCAGCGCCGCGCTGTTCATATCCTCAAACAGGCTGACGCCGTCATAATACACCGGCGAAACAGACAACCCGTACTGCTCCTTGAAATTCTCCGCGCACTGTTCGATCCATGTCCGGTCCGCCTCGCTTGTATACCAACAGGTAATCTCCCTGTCAGGAGATGCCTGCTCCTTCCAGAGCTCCATCTGTTCCTCATAGGTGGCAGCCGTCCGTTCCGGCTCCGCCTCCTGTTCCCCGGAAGCACCCTGACAGCCGGAAAGCAGGCCGGCGCATAATAAAACCGTGATCGCGTCTGCCGCCAGCCGTCTGGCCTTATCCTGTAATCTCTGCCTGCGCAAATTATCTGTTCTGTTATGTACCCTCATATTCCGCTTTCTCCTCTATAAACCATAGTTTATATTTGGCATCAACCGGTCGGATGCCGTTACCGTATGTCCTGCCCAAAGTACAGGCAGGAACGGTATCCGGCTCCCTGCATGTTCATTTTATGGGAAGATCGGCTCCTTCAAAATCGCAGTGCCGACACCCTTCTCGGTGAAGAATTCCAGCAGCAGACAGTGCTCAACCCTGCCGTCCAGCACATGGACTCTAGACACGCCGTTTTCAATGGCATCAATACAGTTTGTAAGCTTTGGCAGCATGCCGCCTCCGACAATTCCCTTTTCGATAAACGCCTTCGCCGACTTGATATCCATCTCGGAAATCAGGCTTTCCTTGTCTGACGGATCAATAAATACGCCCTCGATATCTGTCAAAAATACAAGCTTCTCCGCCTGTACCGCCTTCGCGATCGCGCAGGCCGCGTCATCCGCGTTGATATTATAGCTCTCAAAATCCTCAGAAGAACCGATCGGGGCAATTACCGGAATGAAATCATTGTCAATCAGCGTATCGAGAATACTGCGGTCCACACTCTTGACCTCCCCGACAAACCCGATATCCTTACCTCCCGGAAAGCGCTTCGTCACCGTCATCAGCCCGGCATCCTTACCGCTGATCCCGACTGCATTAAGCCCAAGCTTCTGCATCATCTGAACAAGCCCCTTATTCACCTTGGAAAGAACCATCTCGGCAATCTCCATCGTCTCCTTGTCAGTCACGCGCAGTCCGTTGATGAATTCCGGCTCCTTCCCGATCATCTCCACCCAGCGGCTGATCTCCTTGCCGCCTCCATGGACGATGATGGGCTTTAAGCCGATCAGCTTTAACAGCGCCACATCCTTGATCACATTGTATTTCAGATCCTCATCGAGCATGGCGCTTCCGCCGTATTTCACCACAATCGTTTTTCCATTGAATTTCTGTATATAGGGCAGCGCCTCGATCAGCGTCTGCGCCTTAGCGATGACCTGCTCCATGTTATTATTTTTATTGATCATATCGTCTATCCTTTCTCATGCTTCCATATTCTGCAAGATTATCTCCTTCTATAACGGTTCAGCCCCGTCTCCTGCAGGAACATCAGCGGCTGTTTTTTCCCGTCTTCTACGGGAACATCGGCGGCTGCTTCAGTCCCGTCTCTTCCGGAAGTCCGAATACAAGATTCATGTTCTGAACCGCCTGGCCGGCCGCGCCCTTCACGAGATTATCCAGCGCGCCCATCGCGATCACACGCTTTGTCCTCGGATCAATGCGGAAGTTCACATCCGTATAATTGCTGCCCTCCACCCATCTGGTCTCCGGTGCAATTCCCTCCTCCAACACCCGCACAAAGCGCTCTTTTCCGTAATATTTTTGATAGATAGCGCGGATCTGTGCATCCGTATAGTCACCTGTGAGATTGCCATACGCTGTCACGAGAATCCCCCGGTTCATGGGAACCAGATGCGGGGTAAAGTTCAGGACGATCTCCCTGCCGCAGGCGTAGCCGAGCTGCTCCTCGATCTCCGGGGTATGGCGATGCGTGGCAACGCCATAAGCCTTGATATTCTCATTTACTTCACAGTAAAGGTTATTGACCTTGGCTCCCCTTCCGGCGCCTGATGTTCCCGACTTGGCGTCAATGATAATGCTGTCCGGGTCGATCACACCTTCCTTTACCAGCGGATAAAGGGTTAGGATGGAGCATGTCGTATAGCAGCCCGGATTGGCCACCAGCCTGCAGTTCCTGATCTTCTCACGGTTGATCTCGCACAGCCCGTATACCGCCTCTTCGATAAAGGACGGCGCCTTATGCTCGATTCCGTACCATTTCTCATAGACAGATACGTCCTTGATCCTGAAATCAGCGCTTAAATCGATGATCTTCACCTTCGATAGTATATCCTCGTTCACAAGAGAGGCGCAAAGCCCCTGTGGCGTCGCCGTAAAGATCACATCCGCCCGCTGCGCCAGCTCCTCCATATTGTCATCCATACAGGCCGCGTCCACAATCTCAAACAGATTGCCGAATACCTGATCATATTTCTTTCCGATATAACTTCTGGAACCATACCAGACGATTTCCGCCTCCGGATGTCCCAACAATAACCGCACCAGCTCCTGTCCCGCATATCCGGTGGAACCGATAATGCCTGCCTTGATCATGCTGCCTTCCTTCTTTCTCTTTCATCATTTTTTCACGTTGTCCGTTCTTCTCATAAAGAACGCAACCAAAAAAATATTATAACACTTTTTTTTGAAAATGTATACCTAAAAAATAACTTGCATATCCCCGGTTTTGGTTGTATATTAAAAGCTAGTGTGGCATGCCAGGCAATGATTCATCCACGCCTGAACAGTTACAACAATAGAGCAAAAAGAGAGGAGCATAAGCATGAAAGAAAAAGTTATCTTGGCGTACTCCGGGGGACTTGACACCACAGCGATCATCCCCTGGCTGAAGGAAAACT
>CAMHJT010000115.1 GCA_946185495.1 uncultured Clostridiaceae bacterium
CCTTATTCTCATCCGGAAGATCCAGCGACTTGGTCTCCACCGCCAGCAGCTCGATGCCGTACTGCTCCAGCGTCGTCCCGATGTTGTTTTTGATGGACTCCGCAAGTCCTCCGTCACGTCCGCTGATGACCTCCTCCTGGCTTAAGCTGCTGATCACGTTCTTCAGGCTGTTGTAGACAATTGTATCGATCCTGTACTCCGCATTGCTCTTCTGCGCGCTCAGGGTACGGGTGTATTCATGCGGATCCTTTATCCTCCATAACACGAAACAGTCCGCGATCATGGATTTTTTATCCTTGGTCATCACCGCGCTCACAGCCAGGTCGTATAACAGCACCTCATTTTCTATCTTCTCTGCCCTCTGGATGAGCGGAAGCTTCACGCTAAGCCCCGGCTCCTGCCGTACATCCACGATTTTCCCAAACTGCTTGATCACAGCGAATTCATTCGGATAGGTCACCACCATGGTGGAATTCCAAACGATCAGAAGAAGAATAACCGCGACTGGCAGAATGATTATTTTTTTATTCTTCATTGCGTACCTCCTGTCTTTTTTCCGGCTTTACCCGGCTTCTACTCCTGTTGTCCGGCATCCGCTTTCCCTTCCGCGTCCGCCTGCTTTCCCTCATCCTCCCCAGCGCTGATATCAGCGAAGGAATCCAACGGCAGCATGGTCTGTGTGGTTCCGTCACTCTTTTCTATGATCACCTTCATGTCCGGAAGCACATCCTCCATGGTCTCGTAAAACATTCTCTGCTTGGTGATCAGCGGATACTTCTTGTACTCACTGTACAGCTCATTGAGGCGGGCAACCTGTCCCTTGGCCTCGTTGATCCGCTCCTGCGCCGTCGCGTTTGCCGTCTTTAACGTCTCGTCCGCAGCTGCCCTGGCAGCCGGAATATCCTCATTCCGCTTCTGGTTCGCCTTATTGATAGAGGTTTCCTTGCCCTGCTTTGCGTTCTCCACATTTTTAAACGCGTTGATCACCTCTGTTGTCGGAGGCTCCGCGTCCTGAATCGTGATATTGACCAACTGGATTCCGATATCCTCCGCGTCAAGCCTGTTGATGATCTTATCCTTGATCTCCGCCTGAATCTCGCTCTTTCCGGTCGTGATCACGCTGTCCACATCATAGAGCCCGATCGTGTCACGGATATAACTCTGCGTCAGGTTCTTCAGGATATCAACAGGGCTCTCGGACGCATACAGGTATTTTTTCGGATCTGTCACCCTGTATTCCACATAAAAGTCCACGTTGACGAAATTGTAATCCCTGGTGATCATGAAGGATTCCGACGGCTTATACTCCCCGGTGTTCTCATCCGATCCGATCATGAAGCCATTGATCGTCTTGGGCACGACATTCAGCTCCTGCACAAACGGGATCTTCACATGGATTCCCGGCTCCTCGACCACAGAAGGCGTGCCAAAGGTAGTGATCACCGCGTATTCATTCTCCTTCAGGGAGTACACACCGCTTATGAGGCAGAGTACCGCAAAGCAACAGATCATACCTGCCGACACTGCCTTTGCCGCGATTACCTTTTTATCCTTCTTTGGATGGATCACATCTTCGTATTCGATGGTATCCTCCTGCTTATCCTTTTTTCCCATCTCATATCTCCTCCCTGCATCCTCACGCGAGCAGGATGTTCACCAGCTCGTTCAAATGCATTCCGTTTGACGCCTTCACCAGCACGATATCATCCGGTTTCAGCAGAGCCATCAGGTACATCGCTGCCTCCTCCTTGTCAGAAAAGCTGTACACCTGAATGGCGCTTTCCTGCTCCGTCAGCACATCCTTGATGTTCTGCGCAAGCGTTCCTAATACAACGAGCTCATCCACAGGCTTGTCGAGCAGGAACCGCCCGATCTCCCTGTGGTATTCTGCCTCATTTTCCCCCAGCTCGAACATGTCACCCAAAACGGCAACCCGCTTGCCCGCGCATGGCATGTCGCAGAGGACATTGATGCTCGCCTTCATGGAATCCGGGCTGGCGTTGTATGTGTCGTCAATGATCGTGAAACGGTTCTCCATCCGGATCACCTTCTGCCGCTGTCCCGCGAACTCCCGGAATTGCCGGGCAGCCGCCTCCATGGAGACGCCGTTTTCATTGGCCACAGCCAGCGCGGCCACACAGTTTAAGACATTATGCTTTCCAAGCGTGTGCAAAAGAACCGGAAGCTCCCGCCCCTCGTGTACACAGGTGAAGCTGGTCTCATCAGCCCCGTACACGATATCCTTCGCGTAATAATCACACCACTCCTGCGTCCCGTAAAACAGCGTCCTGCAGGTAAGCTGTTCAGCGCCAACTGCATCCTTTAACAGCCTGTCATCTCCATTCAGGAACAGGGTTCCCCCCTCCTTCATGGAATGCACAATGGACAGCTTCTGCCTTCTGATGTTTTCCTGCGTCTTCATGAATTCAATATGGGCAACCCCGATAGTCGTAACGACAGCCATGTCCGGCCTGACCATATCCGACAGGATATCCATCTGCCCGTCCTCACTGATGCCAAGCTCCAGCACGGCGATCTCATCCTCCCTGCTCATTCTGGACAAGGTGATTGGCACCCCGATCTGGGAATTTAAGTTCTTCTCCGTATGAAAGGTCCGCTTCCCGGCCGAAAGCGCCAGCGTGATCATCTCCCTTGTCGTGGTCTTGCCTACGCTGCCTGTCACCGCTACCACCGGGATATCGATCAGGCGTTGCCTGATTCCCGCGCCAATCCGCTGGAGTGCCACCACCGTATTGTCCACGCGGATGTACGGCTTCTCCGCCACGACCACTCCATCGTGCTCCGATGTCAGGGTAGCCGCCCCTTTCTCCAGGGCCGACTCGATAAAACGGTGTCCATCCACCCGTTCTCCGATTACGGGAATAAACAGATCGCCCTCCTTCATCTCCTTTGAATTGGTGGAAATGTCCTTCACCGGCGTATTCTCATCTCCACACATCAGGACGCCGCCTGTCATCTCCACAATATCCTTTACTGTAATATGTTCCATTACTGCTCCCTCTCTCTGCTTTGCATTAACTGTTCAATAAATATCGCGACTCCGTCCTCCTCGTTGGACAAAATCACACCATCCGCCATATTCTGGATATCCGGATGGGCGTTCGCAACCGCGAAAAATGAATCACACGCCTCCACCAGCGGAATATCATTCAGATTGTCCCCGAACCCGGTGACAAACTCATATCCGCCCTTTTTCTTCAGAAATGACAACGCCTTCTTCTTCGACGCCTGATCACTGAAGATCTCCAGCATATAATACTCCTCGTTGTAGACATCCCTGTAAAATTCAGCCTTTACTCCCTTCACCACAGACAGCTCGCGGTACAGCCCGCTTAGTTTCTCCTTGGGCTCCCGGAGCACGCAGTAAATAATGCCCCTGCCGGCCATCAGGCTCAGATCCTCCACCTCCGTAAATTTCTTGTCGTAGCGCATCACGCGTTCATTTCGGAAATAGTTAAGCGGCGTGGAATCCACGCTGTCATAATAGGCGTAGAATGTATCCTGCTCCAATCCATACAGGAAGCAGCTCAGGCCTTTGAGCTTGATCAGGCCGAGCAGCACCATCACCACCGTTTCATCCAGGACTGCCTTGCGGAGATATTTCTTTTTCAGGGGATCATAGACCAGCACGCCATTCATCATCATAAACGGAAGCCTCAGATTAAGGCCCTCCAGAATCTTAAACGCGGTGCCGGGCGTTCTTGCAGTGGATACCGTAAAATCCAGACCCTCCGCTATCGCCTGGTTCAGGATCTTCCTGGACCGGTCCGTCAGCTTTGCCTGCGGATCCAGCAGGGTTCCATCCAGATCGCTTACAAATAACTGTTTCATCCGATAACTGTTCCCCCCTCCTTGTATCATATGTACTCAGGCCATTGCGAAACAATGCACTTAACCCGGTGTAGCGACTCCATCATCTTATGAGCCGGCACATCAGAAGCATTATACCTCTTTTTTTCATTTGTTGCAAGTAAAGCTAAGTGCAACAGTTCCCCCTTCAGCCGATACACAGGCTCCCGGAGGATCGTTTATTTACAACGGAGGGCTATTTGCGAGCGCCGGGAGCCGTCCGGTTCACAACCGACTAGTCAAAGGGTAAACTGTTACCCATGATCAGCAGCCCTGCCAGTCTGACAAGGAAGGCCATGATCCATGCGAGGCCGCACTGCCACACGATCACTGCGGCAGCCCATTTGAGGCCGAGTTCCCTCCTGATCGCGGCGATAGCGGCAACGCAGGGCGTATAGATCAGGGAAAACACCAGCAAAGCCGCGACGGAGACCGTTGTGAGCGTCCCGGAAATCCCTTCGCCAAACAGGATCTGCATGGTGGACACCACGCTCTCCTTGGCCATGAAGCCGCTGATCAAGGAGGTGCAGATCCTCCAGTCGCCCAGCCCCAGCGGACGCATGACCGGAACAAAGATGCCGGAGATTGCCGCGAGAATGCTGTCCTTTGAGTCAGTGACCACACCAAAGTGCAGGCTGAAGGTCTGCAAAACCCAGATCACAACCGTCGCGACCAGGATTACGGAAAAGGCTCTCTGCAAAAAATCCTTTGCCTTCTCCCACAGAAGCCGGGCGACATTCTTCGCCCCGGGCATCCGGTAATTGGGAAGCTCCATGACAAAAGGAACCGCCTCGCCCTGAAACAGCATTTTTTTGTAAAAAACGGCAACCACCACTGCGGCCACAATTCCAAGCAGATACAGCCCCACCATGATGAAGCCGCCCCGCTCCGGGAAAAACGCGTTGACAAAAAAGGCATAGATCGGAAGCTTCGCGGTGCAGCTCATAAAGGGCGTGAGCAGTATCGTCATACGCCTGTCCCTCTCGCTGGGAAGCGTGCGCGTGGACATCACCGCAGGCACCGTACAGCCAAATCCAATCAGCATCGGCACAATGCTCCGTCCCGACAGTCCGATCTTCCGGAGCAGCTTGTCCATCACAAAGGCCACCCTGGCGATATATCCGCTGTCCTCCAGCATGGACAGGAAGAAAAACAATGTGACGATGATCGGAAGAAAACTAAGCACGCTTCCCACCCCGGCAAAAATGCCGTCGATCACCAGCCCGTGCAAAAGCTCATGGACGCCAGCCTGCTCCATGGCCTGATCCGCCAATGCGCAAAGGCGGCTGATTCCATCCTCCAGAAGCCCCTGCAAAAACGCGCCGATGACATGAAATGTCAGCCAGAACACCAGCGACATGATTGCGATAAATGCAGGAATCGCGGTATATTTACCGGTCAGCACGCGATCCAGCTTCTCGCTCCTGATCTTCTCCCGGCTCTCCCTCGGCTTTTTGACCGTCTGCTCGCAGACCTTGCTGATATAAGAAAAACGCATGTCGGCAATCGCCGCGCTCTTGTCAAGCCCGCGCTCCGCCTCCATCTGGAGCACGATATGCTCCATCATCTCCCGCTCATTCTGATCAAGCTCCAGGCTGGAAAGGATCATCTCGTCCCCCTCCACCACTTTGCTCGCCGCAAACCGGATTGGAATCTGCGCCTGTTTTGCATGATCCTCCAGCAGATGGCAGATCCCGTGCAGGCAGCGGTGAACCGCGCCTCCGTTGTCCTTCTCATCACAAAAATCCTGCTTAAGCGGCCGCTCCTGATAATGGGCGACATGAATGGCGTGCTCCACCAGCTCGTGCACGCCGGAATTGTGGGACGCTGAAATCGGCACGACCGGAACTCCCAGCATCTGCTCCATCTCATTGATGTCGATCGTTCCGCCGTTCGCCGTCATTTCATCCATCATATTCAGCGCCACCACCATCGGAATATTCATCTCCAGAAGCTGCATGGTCAGATAGAGGTTGCGCTCTATGTTCGTGGCGTCCACGATATTGATGATCGCCTTCGGCTTCTCATATAGTACAAAATTGCGGGATACCAGCTCCTCGCTGCTATACGGTGACATGGAATAGATGCCCGGCAGATCCGTGATCAGCGTGTCAGGATGCCCCTTGATCACGCCGTCCTTGCGGTCAACCGTCACGCCCGGAAAATTGCCCACATGCTGGTTGGAGCCTGTGAGCTGGTTAAAAAGCGTCGTCTTGCCGCAGTTCTGGTTCCCCACCAGCGCGAAGGTCAGGGTCGTTCCCTCCGGAAGCGGATCTCCACTGCCCTTCGGATGAAACCTTCCGCCCTCGCCGAGTCCCGGATGATGCCTTGTCCTGCCGGCGGCCTTTTTCCGCTCTGCGATCTCCTGCTCCACCACCGGCTGTATCTCAATCTTTTCCGCGTCAGCCATGCGAAGCGTCAGCTCATAGTCCCTGATCTTCAATTCCATGGGATCTCCCATGGGCGCATATTTCATCACCTTCACGCTGACACCCGGTATCACCCCCATATCAAGGAAATGCTGCCGCAGGGCGCCTTCTCCTCCCACCTTGCAGATCACAGCAGTTTTTCCGATTTCCAATTCCCTCAAATTCATATGTAAGACACCTTCTTTTTCTTTGCTTTGGCACGCTATCCCGCTCTTTT
Source organism: uncultured Clostridiaceae bacterium (assembly GCA_946185495.1). Taxonomy (GTDB): domain Bacteria; phylum Bacillota; class Clostridia; order Lachnospirales; family Lachnospiraceae; genus CAG-590. The sequence continues at coordinate 6,517 of CAMHJT010000115.1, forward strand.
CCATGCACACTGTTAAAGAGGCATTGGCTTCATCCGATTACCGGGCATGATGGCAGGCACATCCTACCCCCAGCGCGCCTTCTCCCACATGGCTGGCCACGCCAAGCGTCAGATCCTTGCAGGTGACCTCCATGCCGGGAAACGCCTCCCTGATCTCCTCGATCCACTCCTTTGTCGTCTCCTCATCCGCGCTGGTGGCTGCCAGAAGCTTCAGTTCCCCGTTCTTCAGAAATTCCGAAAACTTTGTATCCATATCCTCCCGGATCAGCTCCAGCATAGTCTTTCTCGCCTTTTTCATGCTGCGCACCTTCCGGCACACATCCAGCACGCCCACGCCAAGGCTCAGCACCGGCTTGATATTTAAAAGCGTTCCCAGCGCCGCGCCAGCCGGTGTGATCCTTCCACCCCGTTTTAACGGCTCCAGCGTCTCGACGGCGAGATACACGGACATCTGTTCCCGTTCCTCCTCTAAAATCCCCTTGATCTCTTCCGCTCCAAGCCCCTTGCCCGCAAGCTCGATAGCATCCAGGATCGTGCAGTAAAGCGGCGTTGAAATCCGCCCGTGATCCACCACAAACACCTTTCCCTCAAATTCCTCATCCCGCGCAAAGGCCATGGCCGTGCTGCAGGATCCGGACAGGCCGCTGCTCAACGGAAAATATAATACCTCGTCATGTTCCGTCAAAGCCTCCCGCCACGCTTCCATCAATGTTTCCGGCGAAAGCTGTGAGGTCGTGATCTTCTCGCCCGCGTTAAAAAACTTAAAAAATTCCTCCCTGTTCATGGAGACGCCCTCATAATAGCATTTGTCCCGGCAGTAAAACGGCATCGGGATCACCTTCATGCCAAGCTCTTCTGCCTCCTGCTGTGATATTCCACAGTAACTGTCCGCAATCATACCGATTTTTTTCATAAAAATTCCGTCCTCTTTCTATCTCTGATAATTCATATGATTGCTGCAGAAAAACACTCTGTTTCTCTGCAGCCGTTTCCTGTTTATTTTGTTTTCACCGCTTTCACCTTTGACCAGTCGGAATATATCCTCTTTCCTCCTGACACCCTGAAAGTTCTGACCCTCACATAGTATTTTTTCTTTGCCTTCAGCTTTTTGAAAGTCTTTGATGTCGTATCCCGCTTTGACACCAGCACATTTTTTCTCCGGGACGCAAAATGCCTGTCCGTACTATATTGAAGCTGATAACCTGCCACTTCCACCGCGGCCTTTTTCCACTTGACTGTAAACGCCCTCTTTTTCGCCATCAACTTCGCAATGGAGACAGAACGCGGTCTGCCGGCTGCGGCCTCCTCCTTCCGGAGCTGATCGTCCTCATTCGCCGGCCGGGCTTGCGTACTTTTCTCTGTAGTGGAGGTAACTGCTTTCGACTCTGTGGTGACCGGCTGAGCAGTTCCTGTCTTCGTACCGTTATTGCCAGTTCCCGCCTCTGTCGTCCGGCTCTCTGTTCCTCCATCTGCCCTCTCTGTGGTGACCGGTTTTCCTGCCGGCTGCTTTCCTTCTGTGGTGTCCGGGCGGCTGCCTGGCTGCTCTGTTTTGCCCTGCGCTCCACCTTGGCCCGTTCCTTCCTCTGTCGTCCGTCCGGTGGCGCTGCCCGGCTGCTCTGTTCCGCCCTGCGCTCCGCTTTCGCCTGTTCCTTCCTCTGTCGTTCGCCCGGTGGCGCTGCCCGGCTGCTCTGTTCCGCCCTGCGCTCCGCTTTCACCTGTTCCTTCCTCTGTCGTTCGCCCGGTGGCGCTGCCCGGCTGCTCTGTTCCGCCCTGCGCTCCGCTTTCACCTGTTCCTTCCTCTGTCGTCCGTCCGGTGGCGCTGCCCGGCTGCTCCGTTCTGCCCTGCACTCCGCCTTGCCCCGTTCCTTCCTCTGTCGTCCGACTGGCGGGGCTGCCTGCCGTCTCCTCTGTCGTTTCCGGATGATCCTGCGTGCTGCTTTCAGTTGCCCCTTCCTTATCTGAAGGGGATCCCGATCCACCGGTCTTCCCATCCGGCGTGCCATTCTCCTCCCCGTTTGCGGAAGAAGGCTTTTCATTTACTGTAATAGCGATTTCCTTCTGTATGCCATCGGCCTCCACCAAAAGCAGATAATTTCCTGCCTTCAGCTGATCCGTCTTTGCCAATTCTCCGTCTTCATCCCGCAGCGAGAAGGTTACCAGGCCTTCCGTATATGTCTTTTCCACCTTTTCCCCGTCATCATAGATGACCTCGACAGCAAGCCCCGTCAGGTCAAGGGACTGTCCTTCCGTGTAGACCGTCTTTTCAGGCGCCACAGCCTGCCCGCTCACCGGCAGGTGGAGCATAACTGTAAAGGAAAGGGATTTCGTCACTTTACCGGCGTCCTCCCCGTAGGAATAGGATAGTGTAACAAGCTGGGATCTCTCCTCCGCCT
>CAMHJT010000116.1 GCA_946185495.1 uncultured Clostridiaceae bacterium
AACATCGGATACAGCTACAATTTCAGCAGTTTTCAGGCTGCGAAGTATGAGTAATATTGTCCCGACAAAAGCCCGGCAAAGGAAAGCTTCCCCGCTCCGCCCGCAAAGGACGTCCCGGCCGCGGCATTGGCCTCCGCTTTCTCCGCAAGGGCACGCACCTCCGATGCCGTCCGCTCCGCCGCTGCTTCCTGACACAGCGCATACGCGTAGGCGTCCGTTCCCGACAGCACCTTCACCGTAATGACAGCCTCCGTCCTTCCGACCGAGTTCTCCTCAAAACCGATTGCCGTACCGTCTGCCCGAACCCCTGCCGCAAATGCCATCTGAAGCGCCAGTCCCAGCAAAAGAGCCAGCAGCCTGCATGCCATGATCCGTTTTCCTGTTCCTTTCTTTCCTTCCTGTTTCTCCATACGTAACCCTCCTCCATATTTTTCACATGAGCTGACAGGCGTTTGCAAAACAATGCACTTTTTATTCGTCTTTGTCCCAGACTGCCGCCCCGTCACTCCACTGCCAGCAGCTTCCGGCACCGGTTCAGTGTCTCATAGATCTCCTGCTTTCTCGGGATCACCATGTTCCCGCCGATCATGCCGTCGCAAAACGCGGCAAACTCCTTCTCATTAATCTTCTCATAGATCAGCTCCACCGCCTGTCCCAACGTCCTCCTGCCGTCATAGTAATGCAGCTTCATATATTTTAAGATCTGTGCCAGCGCCTCGAGCTGCTCGTGATCCACAAGCTGCTCCACAAGCCGCAGGTCCACCATCTCCTTGTTGATGGAAATGCTCTCCGTCCCCATTGTCTTGATCTTGATCCGGTCATCCTTAATAAACGCCATATCCTTCTTCACCACGCGGATGACGACCGGATCCGGTGCTGCCTTGAGCTTCTCCGACACGATCGGGAATTGTTCCGCCTCCTTTTTCGCAAGCTCCGTAATGTCCATCGGCTCATACCGGTTCATCTGGATAATGCTGTCCGCCTTATGGAAATAGGAACCTGAGCTTCCGGCAACCAGGATCGTGGAAATCCCCCTCTGCTCCGACAGCTCGCACACGCGGTCAATAAACGGAATGATCGGCTCCACATCCCGGTTGACTACCCGCTGCATCAACTCATCACGGATCATGAAGTTTGTCGCGCTGGTATCTTCATCGATCAGAAGCGTCTGCGCGCCGGCCTCCATAGCCTCTATCGTATTGGCCGCCTGGGAGGTGCTGCCGCTGGCATCCTCCGTATAAAAGGCCACGGTGTCCTTCCCGTTCGGAAGGTTGCGGATGAACATGGAGATATCCACCTTCTGGATGCACCGCCCGTCCTCCGCGCGCAGCTTCACCGCTGAGTCCTCCGTGATCACAAACTCCCTGCCGTCTCCGGCGATATGATCATACACGCCAAGCTCTAACGCCTTTAACAGCGTGGACTTGCCGTGATAACCGCCGCCCACGATCAGGGTAATCCCCTTCCGGATTCCCATGCCCTTCAGCGCGCCCCTGTGCGGCAGCTCCATCGTCACCTCAAGCGAAGCCGGTGATCTGAACGGCACCGCCTCCTTCATGGGAAGAGAGGATACGCCGGATTTTCTTGGAAGAATGGCGCCATTTGCGACAAAGGCCACAAGACCGCGCTCCTTTAATTGCTCCCTCACATAGTGCTGGTCCTCCGCAAGCTCCACCGTTCTCTTCAAAACTGCCATGTTGTAGGATTTCTGATAAAGCGACTGCCTCACACACTGCGGCAGAAAATCAAATACAATCTTTTCCAGCTCTCTCGCATTGATCGTCCTGCCATTTGCCGGAAATCCAATCTCCATGCGGACCGTCACATCCCCGGTTCCCCTGTCGATCACGCAGGCGCTCCGGTTCAGCACCTCCTGTCCCGGCTGGCTGATCCCCATCAGGCCGCTCTTACCGGAGCCCTTCGCCTTGAAGGAATAATCCCGGATACTCTTCGCCATGGTTCGCAGCAGGTGATCCTGCAGCGCAATCCTTTTCCATTTCTGATCATAGAGTGAAACGTCAAAGCCCGCCTGCTTTCCCGCTACCAGAATGCTGACCTTCGAGGGCGCCGCAAAGGGATCCCCCTGTACATGGTCAATGGAAAATACATATCCTTCAAACTGGTATTTCCCCTTCGTGTCCTTATACGCCGGATATCCCTTGTGGTCGATCTGTCTGAGCAGATTTCTGAGATCCTGTGCCGTCTTCATTTTTCCTCTCCTCCCGTTCTTCCATACTTTTTGCGGTATGCCTCTACCGCCGCGTCATTTTCCGCAAGCTCCGCGTACATCAGCTTCCCTGTCGCCGGATTCCGGAATCCCACCGTCATCTCTCCCGTACAGATGCTCTTGTCCACGCTGATCTCAAAATCCCGGCACTCCTCCGGCACCGGAAGCGTATGCTTTTTCCTTGAAAATAAACTCATTTTTAACCTCTCTATTATTTAAGCAAAGGGAAACGACCGGACAAAGCGTTTCCGATTGTTTCCCTTTTTTCTATTGTTCCAATTCTATTGTTCGATTTCTATTGTTCCAATTCTGCTATCCCAGTACACAGGTTTCCGGCAGGAGTTTCGATTCACAGCGTAGGGCTATTTGCGAACGCCGGTCCTTGGTGAGCCGACAACGGAGGCGAACCTAGTACCGCTGCGTGAGCAACTAAGCGAGAGCGTGCCCGAAGCGTGAACGAAACTCCTGCCGGGAACCGTCCGAATAGCCACACTGCCCTTCTTCCTCTACTGCCTGATCTTGATATGCACCTCCCGGAGCTGCTGTTCCGTCACCTCGCCCGGTGCTCCGCACATCAGATCCTGCGCGTTTCCATTCATCGGGAACGGAATCACCTCGCGGATATTTTCCTCCTGGCGCAGCAGCATGATCATGCGATCCACGCCCGGCGCCATGCCTGCGTGCGGCGGCGCTCCGAACTGGAACGCGCTGTACAGCGCCCCGAATTTCTCCTTCAGATCCTCCTCGGTATAGCCCGCGATCTCAAAGGCCTTCACCATGATATCCAGGCTGTGGTTGCGGACCGCCCCGGAGGACAGCTCCACGCCGTTGCAGACGATATCATACTGGTACGCAAGGATCTCCAGCGGATCCTTCTCCTCCAAAGCCTTTAGGCCGCCCTGCGGCATCGAGAACGGATTGTGTGTGAAAATGATCTTCCGGCTCTCCTTGTCATACTCATACATCGGAAAATCATTGATATAGCAGAAGCGGTACGCATTTTTCTCCAAAAGATCCAGCCTCACCGCAATCTCCGTCCTGAGCTGTCCCGCATAGGACACAGCAAGCTCCTCCTGATCAGCGATAAAGAAAATGGTATCCCCGGTCTGAAGTCCTGCAAGCTCCCGGATCTCCTCCTTCATATCCTCCGGAATGAACTTGTCGATCGGTCCCTTGTAGCTACCATCCTCCATGATCTCCAGATATCCGAGACCGCCCATGCCAATGGACTGGGCGTACTTGAGCAGCTTCTCATGCTGTCCCTTTGAAAGCTTCGCGTGCACATTGATGGCGCGCACCGTCTTGTCATGGAATGGCTTGAACGTGCATCTGGAGAAAAATTCTGTCACATCGATGATCCGGAGCGGATTTCTAAGATCCGGCTTGTCGGTTCCAAACTCTAACATCGCCTGCTTATAACTGTAGATCGGGAACGGCGCCTTTGTCACCACCGCGCCCTCCGGCGCGAAACGTTCAAAGGTCTCAGCCAGCACCTCCTCGCCTACCCGGAACACATCCTCCTGGGTTGCGAAGCTCATCTCAAAATCAAGCTGGTAAAACTCGCCCGGACTCCTGTCTGCCCTTGCGTCCTCATCACGGAAACAGGGTGCGATCTGGAAATATTTGTCAAATCCGGATACCATCAGCAGCTGCTTATACTGCTGCGGCGCCTGCGGCAGCGCGTAGAACTTTCCCTTGAATTTACGGGATGGCACAATATAGTCCCTTGCCCCCTCCGGGGAAGACGCGCAAAGGATCGGCGTCTGCATCTCCAGGAAACCAAGCTCCGTCATCTTCTGCCGCAAAAAGCTGATCACCTTCGACCGGAAGATCATGGTGTCCCTTACCTTCGCGTTGCGCAGGTCAAGATAACGGTATTTGAGGCGGACATCCTCCCTTGTGGCCTTGGAGGTCATGATCTCAAAGGGAAGCTGGCGGTAAACCTTGCCGAGCACCTCCACCTTATGTGCCTCCAGCTCAATGGTTCCTGTGGCAATCCTCGGATTGTAGTCCTCCTCCTCCCGGTGTTCTACCACGCCCTCGATGGATACGCAATCCTCTTTATTAAGGCCATCCAGTAGGGATGTATCCCGCATAACAACCTGCATCACGCCGTACATATCCCTTAAATCCACAAAGGACAATCCGCCGTGGTCCCGGATGTTTTCAATCCATCCGGCCAGTTTCAATGAAGCCCCCACATCCCCTTCGCCAATCTGGTCCAGGGTGCGGCTGCGGTACATGTTTTCTGTGTTCATCTTTGTCTCCTTTTCTAAGCAATCTGATTCATTATTTGCCTATATATCTTTATTATTTGTTAACTGTAACTGCTCAGCAGGTGCAAAACAGTTATGCAGCACCTTTCCTATATGCTCCGTATCCAGGATCGGATGCGCCGAGAGCACAAGCTGCAGCGCTTCAAAATTGTCGTAGGAGTGCTCCACCTCTTTGGAGTACGCATGCGCGACAAGCACCTGATCCTCATAGGAAAACTCTTTTCCCTGCCTAAGCCACACGGCAAAATCCAGCTCCATGATCACGAGCAGGGATACCACCGCGAATTTTACCCTTGTCAGCACGTCATGATCATAAGCGGCTCCGAGAAAATACTGGAACACATAATACACCAGGATATGTTCAAATTCATATTCCCGCTGCGTGTAATATGCCAAAAACTCCTGCCACGCCGACCGGTAATCCTGTTCCGGAAGCTGATACAGAAGCTTCATCCCCTCCGCGAGCAGCGTCTTCCACTCCTCCCGGATCGTCTCCAGCCCCTGATACATATTCAAGAGCTCCTTCATCCAACGCATCCTGTCGACAGGCTGCTTCATGAAATCTGAAGTCCCTCCTGCTTCCGGCGATGCCTTCCGGTCTGATACATTGTCAGCCAGATCACCGGATTCCTCCTCCGGCCACGCGCCTAGCTGCTGCAGCGTCCGGATCCGCCCGGCAATCTGTTCATACTCCCCGGCATCGATCCACTCCTGAAACTCCGCGCCCAGCCGAAGCAGTGCTGCCGCCCGCTGCCGGATTCCCTTCTGCCTGTCCTGTGCCAGTAAAAACAGATAATCCCTCGCAGGACTTAGCACATCAAACAGCGGCCGATCCAGCCGGTTGCCCTTCTCCCTCTTCCAGAACGCCAGCGGATGTGCCGGCGTCTCCGGCTTCAGGCCGTAATCTGTATCGGTTCCCTCCCGGGTGACGAAGCTCATCTTCTCCGGCTTCGCGAGCATAATTCTGCTCACCTCCGGACAGGACATCGTCAGGCTGACCTCCTTCAGGTCATCAAATTCCTCTATATGCCTGGGAAAATTGGTACAGGTCCGGCACAGGCTCTCCTCGCCCATCTCCAGATAGATGTCGCAGAGATTGTCCCTATTCAGGAACGGGCATCGCGTCCCGTTCAGGATGAACTGCCGGTCCCTGACTCTCGTGCATTCCCTGAGCCTTTTGCCAAACGCACCCTTCTGCTTCATATACAGCTTGAGGGAAGCCTCGTCCAAGTCGATCTCCCAGTGTTCACAGCAGGAGTCCTCACAGCTTCCTCCGATGCAGTGAAATTCCCCGTAATAAGAAACCGTTGTGTACTTCATCGCATATCCTTCTTCCCATAGCCCTTCGGAACCCTCTGCCTGTGAAAATGGGTACCCACAGGCTGTTCTTCTATGATCTTATAAATGTTTTCCGGATCATTTCCATGGGCGATATGCACATCCATACCGTGCAGCGTCGCGTACTCCGCCGCCTCCAGCTTGGTGATCATGCCGCCGGTTCCCCTGTTGGAGCCTGAACCCGCCGCAAGCTGCTTGAGCTCCTCGGTGATCTCCGAAACAGAATGGATCAGCTCCGCGTCCTCCTGCTCCCTGGGATTCCCGTTATAGAGTCCCTCGATATCCGACAGGATAATCAGCCTGTCCGCCTCACACAGCTTCGCCACGATCGCGGACAGCATGTCATTGTCGCCAAACACCTTTTTCTCCGACTCAATCTCCGCATGGCTGACCGAGTCATTTTCATTTACGATGGGGATCATGCCATTTTCCAGAAGCGCCTCGAACGTATTCTTCAAGTTCCTTCTCTTCTCCTTCACCGCGATATCCTCCGCTGTCAGAAGGATCTGTCCAATAATATTGCCGTATTCCCCGAAGCACTTGTCGTAGATATGCATCAGCTCGCACTGCCCCACCGCGGCAGCAGCCTGCTTCATGCATACATTCTTCGGCTTGACCGGAAGGCGCATCTTGTTGACTCCCACCGCTATGGCGCCGGAGGAGACCAGCACCACCTGATTGCCTTCATTGTGGAGGGCGGACAGCACCTGCGCCAGCTTATCGATCGTCCGGAAATTCATTGCCCCGTTTTCTTCTGTCAGCGTCGAGGTTCCAACCTTGACGACAATTCTCTGTTTTTCCATACTCTCTAACTCCTTGCCGCATTCCCTGCAGCCTTCTTCCTGTTCCGCTCCATATCGCCGGAACAGCTCTTTTATTCCCCTGCCGCTTTTCCGCTCATGCAGCATTTGCGGCCATTTTTCAGCTTCATGCTCTTTGCCGGAGCAGCCCTTTTATTCCTATGCGGCTCTACCCGTTCACGCGGCAAAAGCTCTGCTTCCTTGTTGATCAAATCAGGCGGCCTAGTGTGTCATGCTTATTCTCACCACATGTTCCTGCTCTTCCACGGAGATCTTCTCCTGCTCAATCGTATCCATAAAGCTCTTGCGAATCTCGAAATCAAAGTTTTCTTCCAGATCCTTCAGCCTGCTTTCGGGCAGCATGCCTCCCGCCATGGAAAAATGACCGCCCCCGCCTCCGCCCAGCTTCTGCAGAGCCTTCTGCGTAATAATGCCCGCATGGCAGGTTGCCGTCTCATTTCTCACCGAGAACTTGTAGCCGCCGTTGCTGACCGCGTAAACCACCGAAAACTCCACCACATCCAGCCCAAGGATAAAATCAGAGATCATGGCCACCTGCGCGTCCTGGCAGTCAAAGGTAATCTTGGCAAATCCCACATTCTCGTAGATCATGATGCTCCTGATCGCTTCACCATAGGCGTGCAGGTCCTCGATTCCCATGTTGTTGTTGTACATGGCGACAACCTTGTTATAATCCGCCCTCTTGTGCAGATACTCAAACATCTCAATATCAAAATCTGTCACACCCCTGTTGAAGGAATCCGTGTCCATCTTGAGGCCGTATAACAGCGCTGTGGCCGTATTGGCGTCTATCGTCGTGTTGCTCTCCTTGAAATAACTGGCGACAATCGAACAGCAGGCTCCGCAGATCCGGATATCGCTGTACTGGTAGGTACATGGTATCATCGTCGGATGATGGTCTATGCACGCGACCTCGTCCCCCGGAAAATCCGTCAGGTTGGAATTATATTTCTGTCCGTCAATCGTCACAATATAATCCTCAATGGACATATCCGGAATATCCTCAATATCGACAGCCTTGATTCCAAAGGATTCCACCATCCGGATCGTGCTGTTCTTATCAATCTTGCCCGCATAGCAGATCGTAGCCTCCAGGCCGTTCGCCCGCAAAAACACCTGCATGCCGTATGCGGCTGCCAGCGCGTCCGGATCCGGATAATTATGCATCTGCAGATACACCGTATGTCCTCTTAACAGATCAATGAGTTTTTTCCATTCCATGGCATGTCCCCCTGAAAAAAAATACTTGACAACATGCTATCATAACACATTTCCCCAGAAATCTCAACAAAGTTCTGCATTTTTCTGAAAATGCAGCGCATAATAACGACCGGACCAGGCATACTACTATCAGACAAAAACGGCAGGAGGCATATACGCATGAACGAAACCGTATATTTGAAAGCGCCCCAATGCGTCGGGGTGCAGCAGCCGGAGGTGCTGTTAAAGGACTGCGCCAAGCTGCACACCACGGATCCAAACGTGAGGGACAAGTTAAACGCCCTGCCTGTCTGGACATTTGAGAGAGGCCAGAAGGGCCAGGTGGTCATCTCCATCCTGAAAATCATTGAACAGATCCTGAAGCTCTATCCCGACCTGCATGTCAGCAACCTTGGCGAAGGGGATTTTATCCTCCAGTACGAGCCGCCGGACCGGCTCGCAAAGGCAAAGGAGGTTCTGTTCACCCTGTTGATCTGCCTGATCGCGTTTTTCGGGGGCGGCTACGCCATCATGGCCTATAACACGGATGTAAACGCGAAGGAGCTGTTTACCTTTCTTTCCATGCTTTTTGCCGGAAACGCACAGACCGGCGTGGTGTACCTGTCCATCTCCTACGCGGCCGGCCTTACCATCGGCATGCTGCTGTTTTTTAACCATCTGGGCAGCCGCCGGCTGACAGAGGATCCGACTCCGCTGGAAGTGCAGATGCGGCTGTACGAAAAGGATATCAGTACCACCATCATCAAGGACGTGAGCCGACGCGGGGAGAGCATCGATGTCCGGTAACCGCAGGACAGCATCCCCGAAACCATGCTTCACTGGAAAGGA
>CAMHJT010000117.1 GCA_946185495.1 uncultured Clostridiaceae bacterium
CTGCGGTAATGACCTGTCTAAGCTGCTTCGTCCTCACATCTCCTGCCGCGAAAAATCCCGGAGCGGTGGTGATCCCGGACTCATCTGCCACAATATACCCGCCCTGGTCCAGATCAACCAGCGTCTTTACCTGTTCCGTCATAGGAACCATGCCTACCGCAATAAACACGCCATCGACTGCAATCCTTGTTCCATCCTCGAGTACCAGCTCCTCCAGCCGGTTAGCCCCTCCAATCCTGGATGGTCTGGCATTCAAACGGAACTCTACATTATCCTTCTGCCTCAGTTGTTCCACAGTGCGGATGGAACCACGGAACGCATCCCTGCGGTGTACCAGAACTACCTTCTTACACAGATCCGACAGATACAGTGCGTCATCCAGCGCGGTGTCTCCCCCGCCGATCACAGCCGTTGTCTTATTTCTGAAAAACGCTCCATCGCAGGTTGCACAGTAGGACACGCCTTTGCCGCCAAATTCGACCTCTCCTTCTATTCCAAGATGTCTGTGGACAGCGCCTGCCGCATAGATCACAGTTCTGGTCTCAATCACTTCCCCCTTCTCAAGGGATACCTTCCAGATGCCGTTTTCCTGCGCAAAGCTGACCGCATTCCCCTCCCTGAAGGTAACTCCAAGCTCTTCAGCGTGCCTGCGGAACCTGTCTCCGAGATCAAATCCGTTAATACCAAGAAGCCCAAGGTAATTATCAACGCGGGTGCTCTCCGCGACCTGACCGGTTCCCATATACATCTTCTCTACCACGGTCACCTCAAGATTTGCCCTTTTCGCATAAACGGAAGCTGACAATCCCGCCGGGCCGCTTCCGATCACTAATACATCCAGCATATCTCTCCCCCTCTAAAAACATTAGTTTTTGTCTGTCGTCATCCGGTAGGATGCCGATACCGTATATCTGCCCAAGGTACAGGCATGAACGTTATCCGGCTCCTGATACGGATCGCATTTCTGTCCTGTTATTATTCTATCTAACCGCAGATAATATACATTTTATTCTACATGATTCATTTCTTATTTTCAAGCTTCATTTTAGGACTATTACAAATGCCCAACCAGTCTGCGCGCAACCGCTTAGCTAAAGGGGGAATTGTTACACCGCCTTTTTTACAGCCAAATGAGTTCTCAGGGCTTGCATTTACACGAAATGTATTTTAAACTGGTTTTATCAGGGGCATATTCCATCAGGCTGCGCGCATGGCGCTCGTAACCAGATCGTCCCGGCAGCAGCGGAAGCTTTTATGATATTTTTCAAGGAGGATTTTTTATATGAAGCTACCCGGTTACTATACCTCCGGTCAATTTGCCAAGATGGCGCAAATCTCTGTCCGGACCATCCGATTTTACGACCAGCAGAATATTCTGAAACCCTCCTATGTAAATGACGCAGGCGCGCGTTTCTACTCCGATGCGGATTTTGCCCGCCTGGAACAGATTCTCCTGCTGAAATATCTCGGTTTTTCGCTGGACGATATCCGTAACATGACTGTCGGGGACGCTGAGCATCACATGCTCCGCAATTCCCTCAAGCTGCAGCTCAAACTGGTTCAGGACCGGATCGAGCAGATGCAGATGGTGGAAAAGGCCATCCAGGACACCACCGAGGCCATCGACCGGCATGAGGATATCAACTGGAGCAGGCTGCTAGACCTGATCCATCTCACCAATATGGAGAGCGCGCTCAAGACACAGTACCAGAACGCCTCCAATATCTCCGCGCGGATCCAGCTCCACAAGCTGTATTCCTCAAATCCGCAGGGCTGGTTTCCCTGGGTATATGAACAGTGCGACATTCAGGAAGGGATGAAAATTCTTGAGCTTGGCTGCGGCAGCGGCTCACTTTGGAAGGAAAATATGAAGCTGCTTCCCTCAGGCATTCATGTCCTGCTAAATGACATTTCCGAGGGAATGCTGCGGGATACCCGCCGGGAGCTTGAACAGGCCGGTACTGGCGGCAGTACGCTGCAGGACAGCCCATCCAGCTTCTCCTTCCATGCCTTTGACTGCAGTCAGATTCCTTTTGAAGACAGCCGGTTTGACCTTGTGATCGCCAACCATGTCCTATTCTACTGCGACGACCTGACAACTGTTCTTCTTGAAATCAGGCGCGTCCTGAAGCCCGGAGGCCATTTTATCTGCAGCACCTACGGCGCGGAACACATGAAAGAAATCACAGGGCTGGTCAAGGGCTTTCACAGCCAGATCACACTCTCTGCCGACCATCTGTATGATCGTTTCGGACTCGAGAACGGATACTCCCTGCTGGAACCCTTTTTTACTGATATTGAAACAAGACTGTACGAGGACAGCCTGCTGGTCAGCCAGCCCGAACCGCTGATCGAGTATATCCTGTCCTGTCACGGCAACCAGAATCAGTATATCCTGGACCGGTACAAGGATTTTCGGAGTTATGTGGAAAAAAAGACAAAACGCGGATTCCACATCACCAAACAGGCAGGTTTGTTTGTCTGCAGCTAAATCATCACCCGGCTGCCCGGCATTTCTTTCCAGCCTGCACACAGGGCAAAACCGCGGCACTTCCGCTTCGCATTTCCCGCCAAGCTGTACAAAATAAAAGAATTTCAAAAAAGCACTTGAAGCTGACGTTACGTCACCTTGTATAATCGTTTTATTGGAGACAAATATCATATTGTTAAAAGGAGGTTACAATAGCATGAAGGGAATTATCTTAGCCGGAGGCTCCGGCACAAGACTGTATCCGCTCACGATGGTGACATCAAAGCAGCTGCTCCCCATTTATGACAAACCCATGATCTATTATCCCATGTCGGTTTTGATGAATGCGGGCATACGGGACATCCTGATCATCTCCACGCCCCAGGATACGCCGCGTTTTAAGGATCTTCTCGGGGACGGCCATCAGTTCGGCGTCACCCTGTCCTATGAGGTGCAGCCGAGTCCGGACGGACTTGCGCAGGCCTTCATTATCGGCGAACAGTTTATCGGAGACGACACCGTCGCTATGGTCCTGGGAGACAATATCTTCGCCGGCCACGGCCTGAAGAAACGGCTGAAGGCCGCTGTGGAAAACGCGGAAAGCGGCAGGGGCGCCACCGTATTCGGCTACTACGTGGACGATCCGGAGCGCTTTGGCATCGTGGAATTCAACGCGGAGGGCAAGGCTGTTTCCATTGAGGAAAAACCATTGCAGCCGAAGAGCAACTATTGCGTCACCGGACTGTATTTTTATGACAATAAAGTGGTAGAATATGCAAAGAACTTAAAGCCAAGCGCCAGAGGCGAGCTGGAGATCACCGACCTCAACCGGATTTATCTGGAGAAGGGCAGCCTCAACGTCGAGCTGCTCGGTCAGGGCTTTACCTGGCTGGACACCGGAACCCACGAGAGCCTCGTGGAGGCCACCAATTTCGTCAAAACCATGGAGGATCACCAGCACCGCAAGATTGCCTGCCTGGAGGAGATTGCCTACCTAAACGGCTGGATCACGAAGGACGAAGTGCTTGAGGTGTATGAGCTGTTAAAAAAGAACCAGTACGGACAGTATTTGAAGGATGTCCTTGATGGCAAATATCTTGACGTCCTGCACTGAGTCCTCCGGACCGGTTCCGGAATTCACCCGCTGCACAGCAAAATCTACTGATCAGGAACGGTCTGCACAGTAAACGCGCAGACCTGATGAGCAGTTACAAAATAAGACCAAAGGAGAATATATTATGACTATCATTGTTACCGGCGGTGCCGGATTTATTGGAAGCAACTTTGTATTTCATATGCTGAACAAATATCCTGATTACCGGATCATTTGTCTGGACTGCCTGACCTACGCGGGCAACCTGTCCACACTCGCTCCGGTCATGGACAATCCGAATTTCCGTTTTGTCAAGGAGAGCATCACAGACCGCGAGGCTGTCTATAAGCTATTCGAGGAGGAGCATCCGGACATGGTGGTGAATTTCGCCGCTGAGAGCCATGTAGACCGCTCCATCGAGAATCCGGAAATTTTCCTGGACACCAACATCAAGGGAACCGCTGTCCTGATGGACGCCTGCAGAAAATACGGCATCACACGCTACCATCAGGTATCGACCGACGAGGTGTACGGCGATCTTCCGCTTGACCGTCCCGACCTGTTTTTCACCGAAGAAACGCCGATCCATACCAGCAGCCCCTACAGCTCCTCCAAGGCAGGCGCAGACCTTCTGGTACTGGCCTACCACAGGACCTACGGTCTTCCCGTCACGATCAGCCGATGCTCCAACAACTACGGGCCCTATCATTTCCCGGAGAAGCTGATCCCCCTGATGATCGCCAATGCGTTAAATGACAAGCCGCTGCCCGTCTACGGCAAGGGGGAAAATGTACGCGACTGGCTGTATGTGGAGGATCACTGCAAAGCCATCGACCTCATCATCCACAAGGGGCGTGTCGGCGAGGTCTACAACATCGGCGGGCACAACGAGATGAAGAATATCGATATCGTCAAGATTATCTGCAAGGAGCTCGGCAAACCGGAGAGCCTGATCACTTATGTGACCGACCGCAAGGGACACGATATGCGCTACGCCATCGATCCCACTAAGATCCACAATGAGCTGGGCTGGCTGCCGGAAACAAAATTCGCGGACGGAATCAAGAAGACCATCCAGTGGTATCTCGACAATAAGGAGTGGTGGGAGACCATCATTTCCGGCGAATACCAGAATTATTACGAAAAAATGTATGGAAATCGTTAGATCATAAAGAAATGGAAGTAAGAATATGAAAGTACTGGTTACCGGCGTGGCCGGCCAGTTAGGCCACGATATCATGAACGAACTGGCAAAGAGAGGAATTTCCGGCCTGGGCAGCGACATCGCCGACCACTACAGCGGCGCGCAGGACGGCTCCCCAGTCACCACCATGCCCTATATGCCAATGGATCTCACCGATTCAGAGGCTGTGGAATCAAGGATCCTGTTTGAGCATCCTGACGCCGTCATCCATTGCGCGGCGTGGACCGCGGTGGACGCTGCCGAAGATGAGGACAACCGGCATAAGGTGCGGGGCATTAATTTTGGCGGCACCAAGAATGTCGCGAAAGCCTGCGCGCAGCTCAACATTCCGATGATGTATATTTCCACCGATTATGTATTCGACGGACAGGGCACAGAGCCTTGGAAACCGGACTGCAAGGATTTCAAGCCTCTCAATGTATATGGCAGCACCAAGCTTTTGGGCGAGCAGGCTGTCACAGGAAATCTGGAAAAATATTTTATTGTCCGCATCGCATGGGTATTCGGCGCAAATGGCAAGAACTTTATCAAGACCATGCTGAATGCCGGCAAAGACCATACAGAGCTTCGTGTGGTAAACGATCAGATTGGAACACCCACCTACACCTACGACCTTGCACGACTGCTGGTTGACATGATCCAGACGGACAAATACGGTTTTTACCACGCCACCAACGAAGGCGGCTATATCAGCTGGTATGATTTTACGAGGGAAATCTTCCGGCAGGCCGCGGAGGCCGGACATACGGAATACAGCGAGGATCGCATTCATGTGATTCCGGTCTCCACCGCAGAATACGGGGTATCCAAGGCGGCGCGCCCGTTCAACAGCCGGCTGGATAAAAGCAAGCTGGCAGAAAACGGCTTTGAGCCGCTTCCCACCTGGCAGGACGCTGTGGGGCGTTACCTGAGGGAAATTGGGTTTTGACACAGGCGACTGCGAACCACTTTTATAAGAGAGTTGCATACCGTTTTCAACCGCACATTGAACGGGATAGACGGTATCGGCATCCGACCGGATAATGACAGATCAAACTGGCTTTTTTAGAGGAGATTACATTATGGGACAGATCAAAGTAACAAAATGCCCGATTGAGGGCCTGTATATCATTGAACCCGCCGTTCACGGCGACGCGCGGGGCTATTTCATGGAGACCTACAACCAGAAGGATATGGAGGAGGCCGGCCTTACCATGCAGTTTGTTCAGGACAACCAATCCTGCTCCACCAAGGGCGTGCTGCGCGGCCTGCACTTCCAGAAGGAATATCCGCAGGGCAAGCTGGTACGTGCCATCAAGGGAACTGTATTTGACGTTGCGGTGGACCTGCGCAGCAAGAGTCCCACCTACGGACAATGGTACGGCGTAGAACTCTCCGAGGAGAACAAGAAACAGTTTTACATCTCAGAGGGATTCGCGCATGGATTTCTGGTACTGACTGATACCGCGGAATTCTGCTATAAATGCACGGATTTCTATCGTCCGGGAGATGAGGGCGGTCTTGCATGGAACGATCCGGAGATCGGCATCAAGTGGCCGGGGCTTGTAGGGGAATACCCCGGAACCGCTTCCGGCGCGGGATATCATTTGGAGGATGGCACTGCTCTGAACCTTAGCGAAAAGGATCAGCTGTGGGCACCCCTGAAAGAAACCTTCCACTTCTAAAAAATATTGTCGAAACTCCCTGTTTCTGCTATAATGTACTGTGATAAACGCCAGTCCTCCCCTAAACAGGAGGCGGCACGACAGGAAGGAGAAGAGATACCTATGAAGAAATTTATGTCGGAATTCAAGGAATTTGCCCTGAAGGGTAATGTCATGGACATGGCGATCGGCGTCATCATCGGTGCTGCCTTTGGCAATATCGTGACAGCCCTGACAGACTGCTTTATCCAGCCCATCATCGCCCTGATCGGCGGCACAGAGGTGCATGGCACCATCCCGCTTGGGAACAGCGGGCAGGCACTGGATTATGGAACATTTCTGACTGCTGTGATCAACTTCATTATCATGGCGCTGATCCTGTTCTGCATCATCAAGGCCACCAACAAACTGATGGAGCTTGGCAAGAAACCGGAACCGAAAGCAGCTCCGACGACAAAGAAATGTCCTTACTGCCTGAGCGAGATTCCGATCGAGGCAACCAAGTGCGCACACTGCACTTCTGATCTTCCGAAGGCATGACCTTAATTGCCTGCGCGCAATCCGGAGCCAGATATAAACGAGCTCCGGCGGCCAGGCGCACAATAGAACGCGGCAGGCGTGAATCCCACGCCTGCCGCGTTTTATTCTATATTCGATCTCAGCCGGTCCTTCTCATAGAAGATCACCAGTCCGCTTTCTCACATCCCTTAGCCGTCCATTCCATTCCAAAAAAACCGGGCAGCTCAATCGCCATAACGCTAAGCCGTCACATAATCCGGCCCTGCCGGTAAAACTATCCCTGTTCTGCCTTGGACATACCTAATAATATCCCCGGCATCCTGCAGCGAAACATTACAGCAGGGAAGCCCTGAGCTCCTCACCTGACTTTGCGCTCAGATAAGCCGGCGCAATATCAAATACGGTCTTACAGCCCGTCTGTCCCTCCCGGCTCAGCTTATAAGCAGCTCTCGCATAGGCCGCGATCACGCAGGAAGTAAACTCCGGATTGGAGTCCAGCTTCAGGCTGTACTCGATCACATGGCTGTTTTCCTTATTCCAGCCGGTCTTGCCAGTACGGATCACAAATCCGCCGTGCGGAATGCCGCTGTGATTCTTCAGAAGCTCCTCCTCACTGATAAAATGCACTGTCGTGTCATAATCCGCGAAGTAGTTCGGCATGGTCTTGATCTCCTCCTCTACCTTCGCTGCATCAGCACCCTCTTCCAGCACAACAAAACACTCCCGCGTATGCTTTTCCCTTGTGGAAAGCTCCGGATTTTTTCCTGCCCGGACAGCCTCCAGCGCCGCTTCCACGGGAATCGTGTACTGCTTTCCATTCTTCACGCCCTCGATTCTCCGAATCGCGTCAGAATGCCCCTGGCTGACGCCCTTTCCCCAAAAGGTATAGTCCTTCCCTTCAGGAAGGATCGCGTTCGCGTACATGCGGTTTAAGGAGAACATTCCTGGATCCCAGCCCACCGAGATAATGCCGATTTTTCCACTCTCCTTCGCAGCCTTGTCCACATCAGCAAAATGTTCCGGAATCCTTGCGTGGGTGTCAAAGCTGTCCACCACATTGAAATATTTTACATACTCCGGCGTCTGCTTCGGCAGATCAGTCGCGCTGCCACCGCAGAGGATCATGACATCGATCTTATCCTTCCATTCCTCCACCTCAGAAACATTGCGCACTGCCGCCTCCTGTGTCAGAATGGAGACGTCTGTCGGATTCCTTCTCGTAAACACTGCCACAAGCTCCATATCGGGGTTCTGCTTGAGCGCACACTCCACGCCCCGACCTAAATTTCCATAACCAATGATTCCTATTCTAATACTCATCGCCTATCCCCTTCTCTTCTTTCTATTCAAAAAAAGGAGTCCTTGCTGCAAGGAATCCTTTTTCTGACCGGCCGGGCCTCCATCTCCCGCAAGCAGGCAGATAGCCGCTCCGGCCAACAACCAGCAAGCCATGTATGAAGGCAGTCTCCGACTCACGGAAATCACACTGCCCGGTACACAGTCACTGCAATTATACTAATTTAACGGTATTTAGCTTCACGCCGGGACCCATGGTAGAGGAAAGCGTAACGCTTCTCAGATACTGTCCCTTTGCTGCAGCCGGCTTTACCTTAATGATCTCATCTATTAACGCTTGGAAGTTGTCGGCTAACTGCTCCTCTGTGAAAGAAG
>CAMHJT010000118.1 GCA_946185495.1 uncultured Clostridiaceae bacterium
GTTCTCCGACAGCGAGATCTTCAACTGGTCCTATGCCGACGAGCAGGAAAAGAAAACGGCATGGGAGGGCGAGGAATACAATCCCTATGAGAGTCTCCCGCAGCTTCAGATGTTCACCTATCAGCTTGGACCTATGATTTACGATCAGCTCAGTCGTGGGATCGTCCTGGAAGATGAGAATGAGACGGTTGATCCCGCTTTTGACCTGAACGAATTTTTCCTGACCGATGACAGCGGGAAATTCCTGCATCGGGATGACATCAAGAAATTCTTGCTCATGCTGTTCAAGGGTGAGAAATACCCCTTCTCCACTCCTGAGCTGCGCAAAGAGCTCAGTCATACGATGTGGTATCTGAACCGCGTCGCATCGGCAAAGGCGCTGTATAAGCTCATGCGTGAGGATGAGGAGCTGAAACCGGGCGGCTACACGCTGCTGATCGGACACAGGCGGCTTGCCTGTGCGAAAGCTGCAGGGCTTACGGAGGTTCCATGCGGAATTGAGGAGGCCATGCCGGTCAGTGACCAGGTTTCCTATATGATGGTCGAAAACGGCGACCGGGAAAACCTGACGGTCTACGACGAGGCAAGGGGAATCCAGCTGATGCTTGATTTCGGTGAGACGGAAGACAGCATCGCGGAAAAGACCGGATTTTCCAGAAAGACAGTCAAGCGGAGGGCAGGCATTGCGAAGCTCGACCAGGACATCATCCGGGAGAAGGAAAAAGACCCCGGGTTCCAGATGAACCTTACGGATCTGTATGAACTGGAAAAGATCGATGACATGGAACTGAGAAACAGGATCCTGAAGGAGGCGGACAGCTCAAGGAACCTGAAATGGAAGGTGGAACAGGCAGTTGCTGCCTCGAACCGTGAGAAAAACTTTGAGCTGTTAAAGAAGCTTTTTGAGGGATCAGGCATTGAGCAGTTACCCATTAAGAACAGCTACCAGATCTATTCAGACAGGTGGATCAGGCTTGCGGAGTACAGCATTGACAAGGCGCCATTAAAGGACGTGGAGCTGCCGGATGAAGAGGAGCCAATGTTTTATTACAAGGCGTACAACAGCGTATATGTGGTCAAGAAGGCGCCCAAACGGGAACTGACGAAGCAGCAGAAAGCGCAACGGGAGCTTAACAAAAAGGCAAGGCAGGTCAAGGCGGTGCTCACTGAGATGGATGCCAGAAGAAGGGATTTTGTCCTCAGCATGGTCAGCGGAAAGCTCCGGCCGGTGAAGGACACCGGAAAAATGGAACACCTCTGCTGGCAGGCGATCCGGTCCATGGGAGTTACGATCAGCAATTCCGGACTGTACCAGCTGTTCACGGATAAGAGCGAATACTGCTGGACGAAGGAGGAACGGGAGGAGATCCTGTCCAAAACGGAAAAGATGGATGTGGTCACGCAGATGCTGGTACTGGTGCACCAGGGGATGCAGAAGAATGTCGGGGAGCTTACCCTGCACAACGGGGGCTATAACGCGGCGAACGGACAGAAGCTGCTGCGGGGATATGAGATCTTTTCAGAGTATGGCTGGTCCTTTGAGGACGGCGAGAAAGAGATCCTGAACGGAAACAGTGAGCTTTATACGGCATCATAACAGGGGCAAAAGGCGCCTGCAGATAATCATCAGTAAAAAACGGGTAAAGAAATAAAAAAAATGCAGAATGGAGGACTCATACTATGAATTATGAGGAATTTTTAAATTATATCAAGGAACACTTAATCGACTGTTTCAGGGAGATGGCATTATCCGGAGCAGGGGCCGGACTGACGGAGGAAGAATGCCGGCAGGCTCAGGATGTGGCAGAAAGTGGAGAGGTGAAAATCCATCAGGTGACAAAGAATAACGGGATCGTGCTGGATGCGGCTGCCGTTTTCCGGAAAGGGGAAACGGTAAGCCCTGAGATTTATCTGAGGCCTTATTATGACCGTTACCAGATGGGAAAATCGACAGAGCTTCTTATGGCAGATATGGTACGGCAGTATTTACATACAAGGGATGCCGGAGATTTACAGATTGCTGATCCGGCAGATTTCAATGCGGTGAAGGAGCGGATCATTGTCCGTCTGGTGAATTATGAAATGAACCGGGAAGCCCTTATGGACTGCCCGCATGGGAAATATCTGGATCTTGCTGTTACATTCCGGTATTTCGCAGGATTTAATGAGGAAATGATGGCAAGCTACCCGATTACAAATGCGCAGTATGGGCAGTGGGGCGTGGAGCTTTCCGAACTTACCAGGCTGGCAGTTGAAAACACCATGCGGTTTTTTCCATGCTGTATCAGGCCGCTGTGGGATGTACTTTCCGGCCTTGTCAAAAGGGCACCGGAAGTCCCGGAGGAGATGGTACAGGAGGTCAGCAGGATGGAGTCGGATCCGGATATGCTGAGGCTTTTTGTACTGACAAACCAGGAATCGAACTTTGGCGCTGCCTGCATGCTGTATGACAATGTGATCAGGGATTTTGCCAAGAAGATGGGAACCAATGTATTCATTCTTCCGTCAAGCGTGCATGAGCTGATGCTGGTGCCGGAAAATGAGCATGCAGATCCTGCATTTTTCAGTGAGCTTGTGCGGGATACGAACAGGTCTGCGGTCGGACTCATCGACCTGCTCTCAGATTCGGTCTATTACTATGACAGGGAGCAGGACTGCATTACGGTGGCTGGGCCGGAGACAAAATAAGAAATCAGTAAAAACCAGCTGCAGTTTTTTAAGGGGGGCGCCGCATTTGCGGCACCCCGGATTGCTTATTTTCTTATGGATAAATCCGTATGATTATGATAAGATAAACATTAGAAGGAGTGTGAATTGAGGTGAAAGACCATAAAATTAGCGATGAAGCAAAGGAAATACTGGAGAACGCCGATATATCTGTTGAGGGGATGTCTGAGGACGGGCTTCAGAAGATACAGGTCGAGCTGGAGACGGTCTCTCAGGAATGGGATCATCTGGGAATCACCAATGATTTCATTTTCTGCAAGATCATGCAGGATAAGGAGCTGCTGTCTGAGCTGATCCGGATCATACTTCCGGATTTGAAATTTACAGACATCCATGTGACTGCACAGAAGTCGGTAGAGATTGGCAGGGATATACACGGGGTACGGTTCGACATATTTGTAACCAGCGGCGATGGCACCGTCATTGAGATCGAGATGCAGGTGTTCAATAAGGGAAATCTTCCAAGAAGGCTCCGGTTCTACGGCTCCATGGCGGATTCGGATATGCTTGAAAAGGGAGTGGTTTACAGCAAACTGAAGGACTGCTATATCGTTGCTATCTGTCCTTTTGACTACTACAGGAAGGGGCTCCACAAATACACATTTACAAACAGGTGCCACCAGATCGACGGCCTTGAAATGGGCGACGGCACGACAAAGATTGTACTGAATGCGGTCGGGACGGCAGATGATGTCGATGGCCGCCTGAAGGAGTTCCTGAATTATGTTGCAGGAAGGCCGTCAGAGGACGAGTATGTTAAGAAGCTTGATGCGGCGGTGCACAGGGCACGCCAGAACAGGGAATGGAGGGCGTTGCACATCCGGTGGATGTGCGTTAAACGCGGACCGGAACGGAGTGGAGAAAGAATATATGACGCTTGTAATGAGAGATCTGGAGAATCAGGAGATTGGAATTGAGAAGGAGCAAAGACGCCAAATCGAAAGGCTTTTGATGAAGGGCAAAACGGTTGAGGAGATAGCCGATCTGGGCGGCTATTCGCAGGAATTGATTGAATCCGTACAGGAGAGCCTTCTGGCTGCCCGGTAAGGTGTTATGAGCGGCGCGCATCAATTCGTATATTGACGGCAGATTTGTATTCTGATATAATTCAGATATCAGTATCAGGTCTGCAGGCAGCAGACACAGTTAACAGAGTATGGTCAAAGTGTCATTTGTAAGAGAATATCTTGCAGGTGGCACTTTTTTTGTTTGGTAATGGAACAGGCGTATTCCCGCCTGCTGCATAGAAATACTGTCAAATCATACAGCGTGAACAGTGAACCGGCGTGAAAATGCCGGTTCTTGTCTTATATCAAGGCGTTTGCCGTCAAAAGAAAGGAGAATGCGTTATGCAGAAAGAATGTATGGATGGATTTTGTACGAGGTTCTATTCTTATGACAGTATGCTTGACTATCACAGGAACCTGTCGTCAAAATCGGTATGGATGCGGAAGAAGGTCAATGACCTGTATGTGGCTGCCCTTGACCGGGCATCGTCGCTTGCGGGCTCGCTGAGCCTCTTTGCACCGGGAACCAGTGAGGAGGCGGTGGAAGATACCGTGTCAAATGTAGGGCTGGCGATGCAGATTGACGGGGAGTATTATCCCGTCCGGACAACAGCCTACAAGAGCCTGCTTGAGCGGGCAAAAATAAGCGGTACGGCACTTCCAAAACTGAAGAGGGAAGATCTTGCGAATGTGCTCAATGCCTGCCTCCGCCTGTTCCAGTCGGAGGCCCTTTTACTGTTAAGGGATGAAAAGGTATCGGCGGTACATTCCGGTGATGAATCAGATTATTCGATCCTTCCGGTGAATGAGCTGATGGGGGTGCTCCAGGAAAAGCTTGATGTCCGTTTTGCGGGAAATGTATTCAGGCAGGGCTATTCGGACCATTCCCTTACCAGCGCGTCGTGGGAGCTGCCGGACCAGAAGGAGGATCTTCTTGGAGCCTATATGAAGGTTCTTGCTGAACATGGCAACAGGGCCATGGCTTCCAAGCTGGTGCCGGGCATCCGGTTTTCCACTTCGGATACCGGCATTTCTTCCGCAAAGGTCTCGGCGCTTCTGATGGGGGTGCAGCACCCGATCCATATCGGGGGATGCATTTCCGTGGACCACAGGAACAGGGCAAGGGTGTCAGACTTTGGGGATGCGCTTGACCAGCTGTTTGCGCAGTTCGGGGATTCCGTGGAAAAACTGGCAGGCCTGCTTGACATCCAGCTGGAATACCCGGTCAATGCCATGACAAGGGTATGCAAAAAGCTGAGCCTTCCCAAGAAGGCTTCCGTTGAGGCGATTGCGATGTTTGAGATGGCGAACGGGAACAGCCCGGCTGTAGCACATGATGTATTTATGGCCATGCAGGAAATCCCCTTTATCCTGAAAACCCAGGGAACGCCGCAGGGCAAAATGCTGGCAGTGGAGGAAAACATGGCGCGCGCCCTGACTTTGAAGTGGGCAGATTATGATCTTGCGAAAGGGGTGAACTGGTAATGAAACCGATTATTTTATGTGACACAAAAGGAATGACTGAGGACAGATGGCTGGAATGCAGGATGCACGGGCCGGACGGGGATATTCCCTATACGGTCGGCGGAAGTGATGTGGCAGCGATATTCGGTCTGTCCCCCTGGGTAACACCATTGGAGCTGTGGAGGATCAAAAAGGGAATTGACAAGCCGGCAAAAAAGCCAAATGCCGGCCAGCTTATGATGGGGCACCTGCTGGAACCGATTGCAGCGTACTGGTATGAGAAGAAGACGGGAAACAAGGTGACGGACGACACGAACCTTTACCAGCACGCGGAGCATCCGTATGCGCTTGCGAATTTCGACCGGAGGTTTGAACGGGCCTCGGACGGGGAGCAGGGAATCCTTGAGTGCAAGAGCTGCACCTACCACAAGGCGGATGACTGGTCGGATGACGCGATCCCGATCTATTACGAGCTCCAGCTGCGGTTTTACCTCGCCGTTGCGGATGTGGATATTGGGGCATTTTCTACGGTGTGGGGCAATAACCCGGACAGCGACATGGCAATGCCGTCGGTTGAAAGGGACCGGGCGAAGGAGGACATGATCTTTGAGAAGCTGGAGGAATGGATCTGGAGCCTTGAAAATGACAGGCCGCCGACCATGGAGGATGTGGCACCGAAGCTGGCGCTGGAATCCCTGGCGAAGATCTACGGGAGCAGCAAAAAAGGACTGCCTGACATTGAATTTTCCGGGAAGTTTGAAAAGCCGCTCAGGAAGATCGCATCCCTGCAGGAAATGGTGGCAGCATGCAACCGGGACATCAAAACATACGAAAAGGAGATTGAGGCACACAGCGTGCGAATCGCGGAGCTGATGAAGGAGCATGAACACGGGGTGTTAAATACCACAAGGGACAGGCTCCTGATCGACTTTGTAACAAAGACAAGGCGGACGGCGGACACAAAGGCATTGAAGGAAAAATATCCGGAGGTATATTCGGATGTGCTCAAAACTTCCGAAAGCAGGAAGGTCAAGGTGTCGGTACAGCCGCTGTAGGAAACAGAAAACATGCTGGATGCCAGGGGATTCCCAAGGATATGGGTTTCCCCTGCTGTCCGGCAGAAGAACCGGAAAGAGGGATAAAAATGATATGTGAATTTAACAGGCTGATCTATCCGGCAGGCACAGGAGCCGTAGATCCCGGCAGCTACATGGTTGCGCTCTACATTCCCTGCGAGAAGGTGCTGGATGTATCAGGAAAAATACTGAAAGAGATCAAGGCAGTCGGCTACTGCCTTCCCACCACAAAAAAACAGAAATTCGACATCCGGGGACACTGGAGCAGGAACAAAACCCACGGCATCCAGTTTGAGGTGGAGAATTATGAGGAGATCATCCAGCATACAAAGGAGGGCATCATTGCCTACCTTGCCTCCGGGCAGATCAGAGGGATCGGGCAGAAGACCGCGGAGAAGATATTTGACGCGTTCGGGCTGGACACCCTTGATGTGCTGGACAGGGAGCCGGAAAAGCTGCTGGCCGTAAAAGGGGTAAGCAGGAGCAAGCTGGAGAAAATATGTGACTCCTACATGAAGAACCGCGGCGCAAGGGATGTGGTTGCGTTCCTGACACCGCATGGCATTACGCCGAACAGGGCAGTACAGTTTTACCAGGAATATGGCAGCAAAGCATTGGAGATCGTCAGGAACCACCCGTACCAGTTATGCGCGATAGACGGGATCGGGTTTAAGACGGCGGATAAGATTGCCTTAAGCATGGGCTTTTCCAGGCTCTCACCGGAGCGTGTGGATGAGGGGATCCTGTTCACGCTGAAGGAAGCGGAAGCGAAGGGACATCTCTGCATGGAAAACAGGACATTTGTCAGAGAATGTCTGAAAACGCTGGATACAGAAGAGCTTACGGGGGAGATGGTCGGCAACCGCGCTGCAAGGATGGTCTACGGCGGGAAGCTCGTTGTCTACAACGAATGCGTGTACCGCAGACAGACGGCAGCGGCGGAAGCCTCCATTGCTGAAAACGCGGCGCGCCTTGCTGCCGGAAGACCGGAGCATGAGCTGAAGGACATTGACCGGGAGATCGCCCTGGAGGAAAAGAGGATCGGTGTCACCCTTTCAGAAGAACAGAAGGGTGCAGTGCGGATGGCCTTATCCTCCAGCATCAGCATTATAACGGGAGGACCGGGTACAGGAAAGACCATGATACAGAGGGCGATCCTGGACATTTACCGGAAAATCTATCCGGATGATGAGACTGCCTGCTGTGCGCCGACCGGACAGGCTGCCGGGCGCATGGAGCAGTCAACCGGAAGAAGTGCGGCGACGATCCACAAAACGCTTGGGCTGTTTGCCGGTGAGGGAAACAGGTCCGGCTGCGGGGAAACGCTGGATGCTGACCTTGTGCTGGTGGATGAGGTGTCCATGGTGGATGTCCATGTGGCATCCGCGCTGTTTGGAGCCGTAAAGGACGGCGCAAGGCTGATACTGGTCGGGGATGTCGAGCAGCTTCCCTCGGTCGGTCCCGGCGCTGTTTTAAGGGAGCTGATCGGCAGCGGGTGCATTCCGACATCATACCTGGATAAAATATACCGCCAGGCAGCCGGCAGCAGGATTGCGGCAAACGCAAGGCGAATCCGCCTTGGGGATGCGTCACTGGAATACGGGGAAGATTTCCAGTTCATAGAATCGGGGGATCTTTCGGAATCCGCCGGGATCCTGCAGCGGATTTACAGGCAGGAGGCTGACGCCTATGGGCCTGACCATGTCGCGCTGCTGTCCCCGTACAGAAAAAAGACTGAGACGGGGGTAAATGCGCTCAATGAAAAACTGCGGGATGAGCTGAACCCGCCGGACCATAACAAGTTTGAGATAACATGCGGAAACAGGGTGTTCCGGGAAGGTGACAAGGTCATGCAGTTAAGGAACATGGATGATGTCAGCAACGGCGAT
Source organism: uncultured Clostridiaceae bacterium (assembly GCA_946185495.1). Taxonomy (GTDB): domain Bacteria; phylum Bacillota; class Clostridia; order Lachnospirales; family Lachnospiraceae; genus CAG-590. The sequence goes on from CAMHJT010000118.1 coordinate 8,164, forward strand.
ACCGGCTATATCCAGGCGGTGGTCCGGGACGGGAATGATGCCGAGGCTGTGATCGACTTCGGAAATGGAAGGGAAAAGACCTATGACGCGGGTGACATGGAGATGCTGGATCTTGGCTATGCGTCAACCGTCCACAAGTCGCAGGGATCGGAATACCAGTCCGTGATCATCAGCCTCCAGAGCGCACACTATATCATGCTGAACCGACCGCTTTTCTATACTGCGGTGACGCGCGGAAAGGAGCGGGTGATCATCGTCGGGGACAGGAAAGCGGTGTATATGGCCGTAAAGAAAAAGGAGACGGAAAAACGCGGAACAAACCTGGCACAGCGACTGGCCGGGCGCATGACAAAAAGGGAAAAGGAGGCTTGAGGCGATGGCGACAAAGTTAGAGGATTACCAGAGGCAGAAGGACCTGTACCTCA
>CAMHJT010000119.1 GCA_946185495.1 uncultured Clostridiaceae bacterium
ACCGTATATCCCGCCCAAAGTACGGGCGGGAACGGTATCTGGCTCCTCTAAAAACACTACCCGAGCTGGAACAGGTTATCAAATCCGCCGAGATGGATCTGTGTACCAGCCTTCAACGTGTAGATCGTATCCGGCGCAAGCCGCTGTTTTTCTTCCAGAAACGTTCCATTGCTCGACAGATCCAGAATGTCATAGGAGTTCCTCCGTCTGGCGATCACCTTCCACCTCTATGCTGCCCGCTGCCTGTGCCCTGGCCAGCTCGAAAGCCTCATCCCTGACATAAGTTCTGATATCCAGATTCTGGAACTGTTCCAGATACGCTTCCATCTCACTGTCTTTTTCCACATAAAAACAGAGATGATCAAGGTTTTCTATCGTGGTCCAGCTCTGCTTCGGTTTCGCAATCAAACTCGGCAGGATCACCTTGATCTTCTCCCCTGCGTTCCCCGTTTCAAGAAATGTGTGTGGATCCAGCCAATTAAGCGAAGACGGGAGATAGACCTCCTCCAGCGCCGTACATTCCTTGAACGCACAGTAAAACACATCTGTCACGGAATCAGGGATCACAACACGCTTCAGGCTGCTGCACTTCTCAAAGGTATAGCTCTCAATCCTGGTCAGGCTCTCCGGTATCCAAATGCTTTCCATTGCTGTACAGCCGCTGAATACACAATCTCCCATTTTTTCCAGTCCTTCCGGAAGCACTGCTTCCTTCAGGGAAGGACAGCCATACAAAGTCGCAACTCCCAGCTCCTTTAACGTCTCGGGAAATACGATTCTGACCAAATTGTTGCATCTTGAAAAATTACCGGTAATTTTCGTTATTCCGCTCTCAAAACCCACAGTCACAAGCTTCAGATTCCCGCTAAATTCCGCACTGACCAGCGATACCCGCTTTCCATCCAGTGTTCCCGGAATTGTCATGGCACCCTCTTTCGTCAGGCTGACAGCATTTTCATCATACCCGGTAAGCTCCAGTGTCCCATCAGAAAGTTCACAATAACACCAGCCGTTCCTCCACTGATATTCCTTTTCGGCATCATCCTGGTCCTGCTCATCTGCTGACTGCCAAAGTATCAAAGAATCCTCCTGCTGTTCAAATGCATGGCTCATATTGCCACAAAAACAAACCAGCATAACTATTAGCAGAAGACTCCGTACTGTCAGTTTCCATGTTTTCATATTATCTCCTTTAATATCATTTGATCAGATTAATCCGTCCGACAAACTGTAACGAAAATTGTTTTTTATATGTGCAAAGGTTCACTGTTACTGTGAAGTGTGAATAATAAACTCTCACGAAAACCGTCCGATCAGCCGATGAACAGCAACAGCTTATTCCAATGTCACTTTGCCCATTTATCATATTACAATCCATCTTTCATTTCAAGCGTTTTGCACAAACAACACTCCCTATGTCACAAACGTCACACTCAATCTATGATCATTCCACCTTCTTAGCCACCACCGCGAACCGCCCGTCCGGCACATGGTACGCGCAGGTGGAGAGCGTGAGCAGCCTGTCCCCGTACTCCACATCCACCCCGGTGTCCACCACAGACATACGCTTGATATTATCCACAAACCGGATAAACTCCGCCTGGTCCCCGGCATTGACAAACTCATAATACTTAAAGGCTGGCGAATCCTCCGGCAGGATTTCCCCGTAAAACGCCGCGACCACCTCATAGACGCCATCCTCATAAATCGTGTCAAAACGGAAGGTCTTATGAGTCTTGCAAAAATCCCTGTCCCCAAACTTCAAAAGATCCCGGAACATCTTTCCGGATTTCATGTTATGCCCGTAAATGATCACATTATCCGTTGCCGGAGAAACGCTGCAGTTTTTATCGATAAACGGCAGGCCTGCGGCGGAATAGTTGCCATCATAATCCTTGTGGATATAAAACTCTCCGCCCTCTGAATCCTTGGGCGAATACATCACCGGATAATCAATCCTGGTATCCGGTATCTGGATCCAGCCCATGAAGTCCCGGTTATCCGAATAGAGCTGCTGGAATTTCTTCTGCACAAGGATTCCATCCACAGACACCATCTCCGGTTTTTTCTGTGCCCCCTCCCCTGACACGGCCTCCTTCCCGTCTCCGGATTGCAGTTCCATCATATTTTTCAGCTCAGCCACCGCTTTTTCACTCTTGCTGCTGTTATAGTAATAATACGCCAGATACCCGCCGCAGCCGACCGCAGCCAGCAGGCATACCGCCATCATGATATTTATCACATTTTTTTTCATGCTTCCCTCCATTTTCCGGTAAAATTTCTGCCCATAAGTCCTGCATACTTATGATTCTCCGTCCGGCACTGACTGATTTTTTCCTGCCGGAAACCCAGCACGCAGAACGTTCCATGCCCATATCTACTGTTGCATCCCGGAGCCCTGCTTCAGTTTTTTCGCCACGCCTCCAGAACGCAAAGAAGCCGGATTACTCCGGCTCCTCCTTAAAAATACTTCTTTGAACCCCACAGGTTGCTCTGCTTTAAATCCTGGTACTCACCATAGGCCTGCTCCAAAATCTGCTTCTCATTCGGAAACTTCAGCAGATGGTAAGCCTCATGGTACTTATAATACCCCGAATCCATAAAATATTCTTCCCTCTGAGGTTTGCTGTAATAGCTGTCAGCCATCATCAGATACCAATGCACATCTTTATTCACTATGTCGTATGCGGTGTTAAAAGTATAGTTACTCTTGTTCACATACTTGATGATCTGGGCACGCACTCCTGTCTCTTCCCTCACCTCACGCAATGCCGTCTCCTTGTACTCCTCGCCTTCCTCTACCGTCCCCTTCGGCAGCACCCAGCCTTCGTACTTGTTCTTATAGTTCTTATAAAGCAACAGCACCTTCCCTCTGAAGATTACCACACCACCACAGCTCGTCGCTTCAATCATAGCTGTCCTCCCATCCTGCGAAATCCCAGAGACCGGGAATCCCGCACAACTGCAGCAGGCACATAAATCCTACGGAGACCACCCGCCGCTTCCTTCCGGTGTGTTATGTGTAGTGCAGTTTAACCATACATCTGACTTTTGCAAACGCTATGGCTAACTCATATAATTAGTTTTAGTATACCAATTTATGGGAGAAAACGCAAGTTAAACTTTCATTTCTTAAACAGTTCATCCTTAAGCCAGTACACAGGTTTCCGAAGGATGAGTTGGTAAATAGCCACTCCATCTTAATGCCCTTCAAGTGAATAATAGGTATCGAAAATCCTTCTTGCCACAGCGCTGGCCTTCACCCCGTTCACATCGGACTGCTCCACGATTACGCTGACAACGATCTCCGGCTGCTCAAGGCTGGCAAATCCCACAAACCAGGAATAGTCATGGGCTCCGTTCTCATACTCCGCGGTTCCGGTTTTTCCAGCCGCTTCATACTCTGCCCCGGAAAAATAGGGAGCAGCCGTTCCCTCGGTGACAACCCGCCGCATATAGGATGTCAGAATCTCCACCTCTTTGGATGTCATCAGGGTATCATAGGAGGACGGGGAAAATTTGCGGATCCTGCTTCCCTTGTAGTTCTCCACGCTATCGATCAGATACGGCTTCATCATCAGCCCCCCGTTGGCAATGGTGGCCGTGATCATCGCGTTGTGCAGCGGTGAGATCAGCGTATCCCCCTGCCCGAAAGCAGTCTGTGGAATATATCCCTTATCCGACTTTGCGTCCAGCAGGAAACGGCTGACAGCGCTCGCGTCGGTATAGGGAAGGGATTTGTTAAACAGAAATTCCTCCATCGTCTCCCGCCATTTTCTGACATTGAGCTTCGTGCCGATGTCAGCATATGCCTGGTTGCACGAGTTTGCCAGCGCAAGTGAAAGATCCTCCTCCCCATGCGTCTTTCTGCCATAACAGTGTACGGACACCCCGTTAAAGATCTCTTCCTTCTTCTCACAGTCATAGGAATATGTCATAAATCCGAAGGGCTTCTGCCGCATGAAGCTTAAGGTGGTCAGAAGCTTGAAGGTGGAACCTGGCGGATAAAGCCCCTGGCTGGCCCGGTTTAACAGCATAGAGCTGTCGGGATTGGTATTCGCCTCTTTCCATACTTCGTCGATATCATTCGGATCAAAATCCGGCTTTGAAACCATGGCCAGAATCTTACCCGTATCAGGCTCCATCGCCACCACTGCCCCGTCCGCGCCGGACATAGCGTCATAGGCTGCCTCCTGCAGCTCATAATTCAGCGTGGAAATCACCGTGTCGCCCATATTTTTTTCCTCACGGAGGGTATGCACCATGCGTTCAAACGGATTGGCATGGCTTTCCAACAGATAATAATTTCCCACCAGCTCGATGCCGGCCTTGGAATAGTCAGAATACCCAGCGACATGCGCAAAAAGCTTACCATAAGGATAGTATCTGGAACCGTTCCTGTTCGTGGCGATCTTTTTCCCGTCCGAAGTCATGATATCCCCGCGAATCACATTGGCGGCATACCTGTCCAGGCGGGTATTGGCCGCGTTGGAGATTACCTGGTCCTTCTCCACGATCATGAAATGCAGGATATAAGAGATCAGCCCGACAAATAAAAACGCGCAGATATAGGTTATCCCGATCACCGGACGGTTCATCCGCTCATTGATCCGGTCAATCTTCTCCTCCCGCTTCAGGAACTCCTGCTGCTCCGGTGTCAGCAGGCTCATATCCAGTTCATGCTCAGGCTTCCCGGAGCCTTTGCGCTTCTTCTTCAAGATTTCTTCGTTCTTCTTCAATTTTCTTCGCCTCTTTATTTTCTATGGTGCTGATGCCCTGCATGATGGAAAACATGATCAGGGAGCTTAACACTGAACTGCCTCCATAACTGACTAACGGTATGGTCACGCCGGTGGATGGAATAAATTTTGTCACGCCGCCAATGGACAGGAAGGCCTGAAAGCTATAACACACGGCAAACCCGAAGGCCAGCGTCTTATAGAACCTGCTCCGCACCTTCAGCGCGATATTTACAAAGCAGATAAAGGAGCTGAAGCAGACCAGGATCAGCGCAAGCGCGAACAGCACACCAAATTCCTCTGAAATCGCCGAGAAGATAAAATCGCTCTCACATACTGGAATCAGCTTGGGAGATCCCTTCGTCAGGCCGGTCCCGAAATATCCGCCGCTGCCGATGGCAAACAGGGACTGTGTGATCTGATAACCGTCTCCGCTGATATCTGCCCACGGGTTTTTCCATACATTAACGCGTACCAGCACATGGTTGAACAGCCGTTCCTTAAACAACAGAAAAGCCAGACCCGCCATTGCCGTCCCGCCTGCCAGAAATACCGCCACATACTGGATCTTACCGGTACCCACATAGATCATGCAGATAAAGATCACAAAGAAGATCAGCGCTGCGCCCAGATCCTTTTCTAACACAAGGATCATCATATGCACGCCCGCAAATCCGGTCGTAACCACAACCTGTTTGAAGGATCTGCTTTTTGACAGCATACTTGCGACAAAAAACGCAAATAGCACCTTGACAAACTCAGAGGGCTGCAGCGTAATCCCGAACAGGGAAATCCAGTTTACGGAACCGTACTGCTCCACCCCGATGACAAAAACTGAGCTTAACGCGATAATACCGACTACGCCATAGATGATCCCGTAATTGCGCAGATTCCGGAAGCGTTCCATGATATAAGGAATCACTGCCACAAGAACCATTGCCGCCGTCGCAATGATAAACTGCTTTTTCGCCATGGAAAAATCAAGCCTCGCCAGCATCGTATACCCGATTAGCAGCAAAAAACACATGTTGTTCGTGATCAGCCTGGAGGAATAGGGATAAATAAAATGGTACAGGTACATATAGATCGTCGCAACCAGGATCTGAACTCCGTAAAACACCACAATCTCTGTCATCCGGTCCTCATAGCTTAACGCAAGCGTCATGTAGGACAGAAAATGAATCAGGAATACATATACAATCTGGCGGTTCAGCTTCCACTCCCGTTTTTTCTCATTTCCCTTCTGATAGATCGTAAAACAGGTAAGCGTATAAAGCAGCATCAGGATTAAAATAAAATATTTGGATACGTTGATAATAATACTTGCCATTATTCCACTCCGCGATTAAAATGACCTCTGGTCTTTTCACCTTCCGGCAGCCCGCCTGTAAGGAAAGCGTCAAGCACCGCCTTCGTCTGCCGCGCGTCCTCCCTCGTAAAATGCAGCCGGAACGCTATATCCTTGCCAAACAGCGCTTCCGCCTGGTCATACAGAACGGTCGGAAGGCCGTTATAGATCAAGCTGTAACAGTATTTACAGATATTTTGCGCAAAAAAATCCTTCTGATAACGGTCTTTCAGCACAAAACTCCTGTTCTGTCGGTCGCACCTGCCAAGCGTGGAGGAAAGGCACTGCGCGCTGGCCATGAGCTGCTGATATCCGTAAACCACCAGCTCTCCCCCTGCCGCCGTTATGCCCGGTCCGCTTTTCTCCTTGCACCCGCCAGATTCATCCCCTGTACCCGTCTGTTTCTGACCGGTATAGGTTTGCGGCGCGAGCAATTTAAGCTGCCTGCGGTTTAACTCCACAGGATAGGTAAAGGACGCCTGTGGAAGCTGTTGCCGCAAAAACGCAAGGGATTCCCTGTTCATCATATACAGGCTGTAATCCGCGACCACCGTTCCCTGAAAATCCATCTGCTTTAGCAGCGCCAGTTCATCCACATTGCGAACAGCCACTCCCACCTCCGGATACCTGTCGCGGATCAGGGTGCAGATTTCCACTGTCTCTGCCACCGCGTTTCCCCGCAAAATAACAGGGAGCGCAACAATAACATCGCCTCTTTCCTCCAGGATGGCTCTCACCCTCTCCTCCGGAAAATACTGGAGATCCACATAAACTGCATCCAGCCAACCCGCAGACCTTACAATGTCATACTGCTCCATGGAAGATACCATGGCGCTGACCTGCCGTCCCTGTCCCTTTCTTTCCTGCCGCCGGCTTTGCTCCGTTCCCGTCCCGGCTGCCTCCCGTAACGCAGGCTCTTCTTCCGGCACCTCCTGCCGCTGGCTTTGTGCCGTTTTCTTTCCGGCTGCCTCCCGTAACGCAGGCTCTTCTTCCGGCACCTCCTGCCGCTGACATTGTGCCGTTTCCTTTCCGGCTGCCTTCCTTAACGCATGTTCTTCTTCCTCCGGGCAATATGCCCGCCTCCTGTCTGCCGAAAGGATTTCCTCCTTCAGTGCGGCCAGTCCTCTTCTTCTCAATTCCTTCAACGCGCTTAAGGGAAAAAATACACCATCCTGCAGGTCAATGTCAAGCGTTCCGAACACAAAGCCGTTCTCTCCCATCCGCCCGATCTTATCCGCCACTGTCTGCCTGTCAAGCGCCTTTGACTGTGCCGCCATCACAGGCTCTCCTGTCTGTGTGACTGAAAAATGGCGGTTTCTGATATCCGCGGATAAATGAAGCAGCGCAGGCCGGTCCAACTGAAGCTCGATCCTTCCTTCCAGGCGGACAGGCGGCTGCTCTACAACGAGCCTGTGAAGCTCCTGCTCCAGCGGATACAGCAAAACCCTGCTGGCAGGCTGTCCCGTCCTGAGTTCCCTTGCGCGTGGCGCGTTCAGTACAAGAAGCGTCCCCCTCTCCTGCCTGGAAGGTGATGTCAGGGTAATCTTTTCCTTCCCCGCCTTCAGCTCCAGAATATCTCCCTGAAACACCTCCGTTTCCAGCCGGATACCAACCCGGTTCTTCTGGAGCTGTTCTATCTTTCCGATCCGCACTCCGGCATTTCCCGGTTCCCTGACAGACATCATCTGCTTCTTTTCCGCAAAATATCCTTTCGTAAATCCACCCCGGTTAAAGACCTCCGCCATCTCTCTCCGGCACTGCTCCACAAGCTCCTCCGTAAAGCTGCCAGCCTCACAGGCATCCACAGCACGCCTGTATGCCCTGGTACATGCCGCGACATACTCCGGCTTCTTCATCCTCCCCTCGATCTTGAAGGAATCCACCCCTGCGCGGATCAGGTCCGGAACAGCATTCAGCCCGCACAGATCCTTGGGGCTTAATACATAGTCTCCCTTGCCTCGAAGCTGCTTTCCCTCCCTGTCATACACCGCGTAGGGCAGCCTGCAGGTCTGGGCACAACGCCCGCGGTTGCCGCTTCGACCTCCAAGCATGGAGCTCATCAGACACAGTCCCGAATAGCAGTAACACAGCGCGCCCTGTACAAAAACCTCCACCTCCGGCACCGGATCCACGGATTTGAGCCGGGCAATCTCCGCAATCGTCAGCTCCCTGGCCGGCACGATCCTGGTCACGCCGTATCCGGCAAGCAGCGGATACGCCCTCTCCGTCGTGATCGTCATCTGCGTGGAGGCATGGATCGGAAGCTCCGGAAAATGCGCGTGGATATGCCGCATCACGCCGAAATCCTGCACAATGGCAGCGTCCAGCCCGGCTTCATAATAGGGCTTCAGATACTCCGAAAGCTGTCCAAGCTCCTCATCACGAAACAAGGTGTTAACCGTCAGATAGACCTTAACACCCTGCAGATGGGAATATTCAATTCCTTCTAT
>CAMHJT010000120.1 GCA_946185495.1 uncultured Clostridiaceae bacterium
TTATTTTCTGGACCTGGATACGGGGGAAGCCACAAGGAACCAGCTCTGGCTAGGATTTACCTTCAAGGGTGCCGGCGCGCTGGATCCCAGAGGATATCCGATTATGTATGTGGGAGCCGGATATGACAGCGTAAAGGGACACGCGAGGGTATTTATCCTCAATCTGCTGGACTGTTCTGTCATGCGGGAATTTGGAAACGACGATCCCTTCGGACTAAGGGGAACGCTGAGTTATTTTGATTCCTCAGCGCTTGTCGACGCGGAGACGGATACCCTGATCTATCCAGGGGAAAACGGCGTGCTCTACCTGCTGCATCTGGGCACAACCTATCATGCGGAGACAGGTGAGCTTTCCATGACTTTTGACAGATCGGTAAAATGGAGATACCACGGTAAACGCACCACCCGGGAGAAATACTGGCCCGGCATGGAGACAAGCGCGGCCATATACCAGAACTATCTGTTTATTGCGGATAACGGCGCCAACCTCCTCTGTCTGGATCTGAATACGCTGCAGCCGGTATGGGTGCAGGATATTCTGGATGACTCCAATTCCACGCCGGTTCTGTCCATGGAGGACGGGCATCTGTATCTGTATGTGTCGACATCCTTCCACCTGGGATGGAGAAGCAATACCACAGCTGTGATTCCGGTATGGAAGATAGACGCGGAGACGGGAGAGGTGGTGTGGCAGACAGAATTTGAGTGCAGTACCATCAAGGGCGTTTCGGGCGGTGTACAGTCGACCATCGCGCTGGGACAGAGGACGCTGAAGGATCAGATCTATGTGACCGTTGCCATGTCCCATGGCACTTACGCGGGGGATATCATCGCGCTGAAAAAGGAGGATGGAAGCACAGTCTGGGGAAAACAGATTCCCTACACCTGGTCATCCCCGGTCTGTGTGTATGACAAAGACGGAAAAGGCGAGGTGCTTTTTGCTGCCAGTGACGGCGTGCTGTATGCCGTGGATGGTCTGACAGGAGATGAGAAGAGCAGGGTGAGGATCAGTACCGGCAATGTCGAGGCATCCCCTGCAGTTTATGAGAATATGCTGGTAGTTGGAACCAGGGGCGGAAGGATTTACGGGATTGGATTACAGTAAGGCCGGTATCGTCATAAGGTCGAAGGATGTCAGATAAGAACCAGCGTTTTAGAGGAGAAGAAGATGAGACTTTGCAGTTTATACAGTGGAAGCAGCGGCAATTCGATCTATGTGGGTTCAGAGCATACCCACATTCTGGTGGATGCGGGCGTCAGCGCGAAAAAGATTTCAGAGGGGCTTCGTCAGCTTGACCTGAAGCCGGAGGATATCCATGCCATCCTGATCACGCATGAGCATTCAGACCATATCGCGGGGCTTGGCGTCATGCTCAGAAAATACGGAATTCCGGTATACGGCACTGCGGCAACATTGGAGGCGGTTGTGAAATACCCCAGCCTGGGCAAGGTGGATATGACGCTTTTTCACTGTATCTGTCCGGAGAAATCCTTTGCATTGCAGGATCTTTATATCAAGCCTGTCAGTATCTGGCATGACGCGGCGGATCCGGTATGCTATACAGTGTCAGACGGCAGCAGGAAGGTATCTGTAGCCACGGATATGGGAGATTTTGACGCGCATATCGTGCAGTCGCTGTCCGGATCGGACGCGATGCTGATCGAGGCCAACCATGATGTGCGCATGCTGGAGGTCGGGCCGTATCCGTTCTATCTGAAGCAGAGAATTCTTGGAAAGCGGGGGCATCTGTCCAACGAAAGGGGCGGACAGCTTGTTCGGGAGTTGTTAAATGAGCATATCAAAGGGATCTATCTGGGGCACCTGAGCAAGGAAAACAATTATCCGGAGCTGGCATTTGAGGCAGTTAAAAACGAGCTGTACGGCAATCCCTTCAGCAGCGATTACAGGGATTTTAATCTGATGGTGGCGGACCGCAGCCAGTGCTCCGCTGTCATTGAATGCTGACGTTCCTAGTGCCGTCGAAAAAACATATATCATGCTCAAAGCCTCAGACTGCATTTTGAGTTTCACAAATACCAGAACAAATTGTAGCTGCTGAGTAGCTACGAATGAACTATCATAAAAGGAGAAAAACATTATGAAAAAAACAGTTATTTCAGTAGTCGGAAAGGATAAGGTTGGAATCATATTCCACATTTGCAAATATCTGGCGGGGAACCAGATCAATATTCTTGATATCGCCCAGACCATTGTTTCGGATTGGTTTAATATGATCATGATTGTAAATATTCAGGATTCCAACAAGGATTTTTCCACGATCGCGTCGGAGCTTAAACAGATCGGGGATGAGATTGACGTCAATATCACGCTTCAGCAGGAGGAGATATTCGACATGATGCACCGCCTGTAAAGCAGTTGGATGGGGAAACCTGTGTACCGGCTTAGGGATAAACAGTAACGGAGATGCTGCAAATATAGATGTAAGGTAACTGCTCAGCACCTGATGAGTAGTTACGATGTAAGATAGAATTACGGCGGACGGAAAGGAAGTAGACATGATAAATTTAAATGAAATAATGGAGACAAACGCCATGATCCGGGAGGAAAACCTGGATGTACGGACAATCACCATGGGCATATCGCTGCTGGATTGCGCGGCGGAGAATGTAGAACAGACCTGCGGCAAAATCTATGAAAAGATTACCGTTTCCGCGAAGGATCTGGTGAAGGTCGGGAAGGAACTTGAACTGGAGTACGGCATTCCGATCGTGAATAAGAGGATTTCCCTTACTCCCATTGCCATGATCGGAAGCAGCTGCTGCCGGTCGTGCGAGGATTATGTGAAGATTGCAAAAACGCTGGATGACGCGGCAAGGGAGGTTGGCGTAAATTTTATCGGTGGATATTCCGCGCTGGTTTCCAAGGGAATGACGCCTTATGACGAGATGCTGATCCGCTCGATTCCGGAGGCGCTTTCACAGACAGAATTTGTCTGCAGCAGTGTGAATGTCGGTTCCACCAAAGCCGGCCTGAATATGGACGCGGTGAAGCTGATCGGAGAGATCGTGAGGGAGAGCGCGGAACTGACTGCGGACAGAGACTGCATCGGGCCGGCCAAATTTGTGGTATTCTGTAACGCGCCGGATGACAATCCGTTTATGGCAGGCGCCTTTCACGGCGTGACAGAGGCAGACCGCATCATCAATGTGGGCGTATCCGGTCCCGGCGTTGTAAAGCGCGCGCTTGAACAGGTGCGCGGGGAGAACTTTGAGGTGCTGTGTGAGACGATCAAGAAGACGGCCTTTAAGGTGACCAGAGTGGGACAGCTGGTGGCGAAGGAGGCGTCTAAACGGCTGGGCGTACCATTTGGCATCATTGACCTGTCACTTGCGCCGACGCCCGCGATCGGCGACAGTGTCGGAGAGATCCTGGAGGAAATCGGCCTGGAGTACGCAGGCGCGCCGGGCACGACCGCAGCGCTTGCCCTGTTAAATGACCAGGTGAAAAAAGGAGGCGTCATGGCTTCCTCCTATGTGGGAGGGCTTAGCGGCGCGTTTATTCCCGTATCGGAGGACCAGAGAATGATTGATGCCGCATCCTGCGGCGCGCTTACGCTGGAGAAGCTGGAGGCGATGACCTGCGTCTGCTCGGTCGGCCTTGACATGATCGCGATACCTGGAGATACAAAGGCTGCCACAATCTCAGGCATAATCGCGGATGAGATGGCAATCGGCATGGTGAACCAGAAGACAACCGCGGTCCGCATCATTCCGGCCATCGGAAAGAAAGCCGGAGAGACGCTGCAGTTTGGCGGCCTGCTCGGCTATGCGCCCATTATGCCTGTCAATCCATATAGCTGTGACGCGTTTATCAACAGGGGAGGAAGGATTCCCGCGCCAATCCACAGCTTTAAGAACTGACAGGCCGGATAGGTCGATCGCATCATATTTCGGCTTATCCTTACATATACTGGGTATAAAAAACAGGGCAGATTATATATGGAGGATGCGTATCATAAACTGCGTGAGCAGCTAAGAAGGCAGCAGTCGATGAATGATCAGGAGCTTCGCCTTCGGTCCGGTGAGCACCTTGTGGAAAACCGCTATGAGTCATTTGAGGAAGAGTCAGGCTTTTCACTGGGCAGCCGGATCCTGCTGTTTGTCACATGCATTATGCTGTTTTCCTGTTACCTGTACGGGGGACAGGATGTCAGAAAGGGAGCGCAGATGGCGTGGAAGGATATGAATGACCGGATTATGCGGATGGAAGAGGAACGTCCGGCAGTCAGGCAGGTGATGAACTATGTGCGCAGGGCCTATGACGGGGTGAAGGATCAGGAAGCTTCAGATCACCGGAATTAGCATGACATGAGAAGCCGCGCAGGCTGAAATCTGTGTATCGGTAAGAAAAGGAGACTGAAAAAACTGCATTTGTAGAGGAGACAGGGAATGGCTGCATTAGCACTTTCAGATGAGATTTTAATGGCGGTTGAAAAACCGGCCAGGTATATAGGAAACGAAGTGAATATGGTGATCAAGGATCCGGACAGTGTCTCGGTGCGTTTCTGTATGTGCTTTCCGGACGTGTATGAGATCGGCATGAGCCATCTGGGAATCCAGATCCTTTATGACCTGATCAACAAGCGGGAGGACGCGTACTGCGAGCGCGTCTATTCCCCGTGGCCGGATCTGGACAGGATCATGCGGGAGCAGGGGATTCCCCTCTTTTCACTGGAGACGCAGACGCCTGTGCGGGAATTTGATTTTCTGGGGATCACGCTGCAGTATGAGATGTGCTATACCAATGTGCTTCAGGTTCTGGAGCTTTCCGGCATTCCCATCTGGTCCGGGGAGCGGAGCCTGGAGGATCCAATCGTGATCGGGGGAGGTCCCTGCAGCTACAATCCTGAGCCGATTGCTGCGTTTTTTGATGTCTTTTATATCGGTGAGGGGGAGACCAGGTACGCAGAGCTTTTTGAAGTCTATCAGAAGGCGAAGAAAGAGGGCCTTTCCCGTGAAGAGCTGCTCTTTCATATCTCTCAGATTCCGGGAATGTATGTTCCGTCTTTATATGTGGCTTCATACCTGCCGGACGGCAGGCTGGCGTCTTTCACGCCTGTACGGGAGGGGGTGCCGGAAAGGATCCGGAAGGAGATCGTGATTGATTTTGACAAGGTACCCTATCCGGAAAAGCCCCTGGTTCCCCATATCCATGTGACGCAGGACCGTGTGACGCTTGAAATCATGCGCGGCTGCATCCGGGGCTGCCGTTTCTGCCAGGCAGGGATGATCTATCGCCCGACAAGGCAGAAAAACGTGAACATGATGAAGGAATATGCCAGAAAAATGCTCTCAGGCACAGGGCATGAGGAGATTACGTTAAGCTCCTTAAGCTCATCGGATTATGGCTGCCTGAAGGAACTGATCACCTTTATGATGGACGAGCTTGGAAAGGAGCATATCAATATCTCCCTTCCGTCCCTTCGGATTGACGCCTTTTCGCTGGATGTGATGAGCAGGGTTCAGGATGTGCGGAAAAGCTCCCTGACGTTCGCGCCGGAGGCGGGCACACAGAGGATGCGTGACGTCATCAATAAGGGACTGACGGAAGAGATCATTTTAAATGGCGCGATGCAGGCTTTCCGGGGCGGCTGGAACAAGGTGAAGTTCTATTTTATGCTCGGCCTTCCGACCGAGACACTGGAGGACGCGGAAGGCATTCCAAAGCTCTGCGAGACGGTGGCTTCGGCATATTATACCATTCCCAAGGAGGAGCGAGCCGGCAAGGTGGCCATTACGGCTTCCGCTTCCTTCTTTGTCCCCAAGCCCTTTACCCCGTTTCAGTGGGCGCCCATGCTGGAGCCGGAGATCTACCGGGAGAGGGCAAGGCATGTCAAGGATACTTTCCGGAAACAATTACACGGAAAATCCATGAAGTTCAATTATCATGAGACTGACGTGTCCGCCCTGGAGGGCGTATTTGCCAGAGGGGACAGGAGACTGTCGGCCGTGATCTATGACGCGTACAAGAGCGGCTGTATGTTCGATGCGTGGACAGAGTATTTCGACAACGGAAAATGGCTCGCGGCCTTTGAAAAAAATGGCTTATCCATGTCATTTTATACAACAAGGGAAAGAAGCACGGATGAGCTTCTGCCGTGGGATTTCATCGATATCGGAGTGACAAAACGGTTCCTTGCAGCTGAATGGGAACGGGCAAAGCAGGCGGTTGTGACGCCCAACTGCAGGGAAGCCTGTTCGGGCTGCGGCGCCGCTATATTTGGCGGAGGCGTCTGCTTTGAACGGCGGCCGTCGGAGAAAAATGGGGGTGACGGGAAGTGAAGGTCAGGATCAAATATCAGAAGGCAGGGAGCTTTAAGCTGATCGGGCATCTGGACACCATGCGCTATTATCAGAAAGCGGTACGACGCGCCGGTCTGGATATTGCTTACTCCCAGGGATTCAGCCCGCACCAGCTGATGACCTTTGCCGCCCCCCTGGCGCTCGGCGTGACCAGCGAGGGGGAATATTTTGACGCTGAATTTCATTCCCTGCCTTGCAGGGAGGAATTTCTCAGGCGGATCAACGCGCAGATGGTGGAGGGCATGGAGGTGAAGGATATCGTGCTCCTCGGGGAGCACGCCAAAAACTCCATGTCCATTGTTGCCGCTTCGGATTACCTGATTACCTTAAAGGACAGGGGGATTCCCGGATTAGAAGACCGCAGGGAGAAGCTGCTGGCGGCAGCAGGCACGCTGCTTGAAAAGGACACCATTGAGGTGATGAAGAAGACCAAGCACAAGGAAGGCGTTGAAAATATCAGGGATGGAATCTACAAGCTGTACAGGCAGGAACAGATGATTTATATGCTGCTGGCCACCGGAAGCGCTTATAACCTGAAGCCGGAGCTGGTGGTGGAAGCGCTCTGCGGTGAGGCCGGATGTGCGTATGACGTCCATGATTACCAGGTACATCGTCTGGAAACATACATGAGGAATGAGGAGGGAAGCCTTGTTTCCCTTCTGGAAAGCGGTACAAGGCTGCCATAACCAATCGTCTGCGCGGCTGCGGACCGTGACACAACAGGTTACCCGCCTGAAATAAAACGAAGAAGGGGGGCGGACAGGATCAATCATGCAGTTATAACGAAATGGAACCATATGATGTATCTTCTGATATATGAGGATCACAAGCTTGGGGAGATTCATCCGATTCCGCCGGATCCGTCATTCAGGCTGGGCAATATCTACATCGGAAGGGTGGAAAAGGTGGTAAAAAATATCCGCTCCGCTTTTGTCAGGCTGGACAGGGAGCATGTAGGATATCTGCCGCTCGATGACGAGCCCGCCATCGTTTTGAACAGGAAGCTGCCAAAAGGCCTGTCCTCCATTGCGGAGGGGGATCTGATCCTCGTTCAGGCCAAACAGGAGCCGCAGAAGCTCAAACAGGCCAGGGTGACGGGGAATATCAGCCTGTCAGGGGATTACACAGCCATTGACCTGCGGGGAGGAATCGGTGTTTCCAAAAAGATCCGTGATCCGCAGCGTGTCTCCAGCCTGAAACAGCTTTTAAGCCGGGCGGCTTTTCAGAAGGAAAATGCGCCCGGGGCGCTGCCGGACCAGGATCTAGCCGTGCTGCCGGTCACGCTGCCGGATATTGGCTGTGTGCTGCGGACGGCCTGCGAGAGGGCGGAGGATGCAGACATTTTGTCAGAATACGTGAGGCTTTGTTCGCAGATGTACGGGATTGTAAAAAGGGCTGCTTTTGAAAAGCGATCCGGCTGCATTATGGAAGGCAGGCCGGAATACCTTGCCATTTTGCAGGAATATGGCTTAGACAGGATTTCTGAGGTAAAAACAGACCTAAGGGAGGTGCAGGCAGAGCTTGCTGATAAAGTGCATGTTTTGGCATATCAGGATCCGGTCTGCCCGCTCTATAAGCTGGTCAGCCTGGAAACGGAGCTTGACAGGCTGCTGAAACGCCATGTATGGCTGAAATCCGGCGGGTTTCTGGTCATTGAGCCTACTGAAGCCATGGTGGTGATCGATGTAAATTCGGGGAAATCTGTCGGGAAAAGGAATTACCAGACGCATATCCTTCAGACCAATCTGGAGGCTGCTGATGAGATTACCAGACAGATGAGGCTCCGGAACCTGTCAGGAATGATCATGGTGGATTTTATTAACATGGAGGCAGAGGAACACAGAAAGCAGGTCATTGACCGGCTGGAAAGCGGCCTGCGGCAGGACAAAATACCCTCCTGCTTTGTGGATGTTACCCGGCTGGGTGTATTTGAACTGACCAGGCAGAAAAAAAGAAAACCGCTGTATGAATACCGGAATCTGATACAGCCGGCAGATAAGGAGGATACGACATGAAGAATCGGAAAATAGGAATTGCAGCCAAGCTTTTTATCATAGTCACTGTTCTTCTGATCATCTCAGATCTGGCAGTCGGAATTACAACATATTTCCGCACCAAAAACGTTATGGAGAACCAGATCAGGGAAAACGCGATGAACCTT
>CAMHJT010000121.1 GCA_946185495.1 uncultured Clostridiaceae bacterium
CGCTGCATGGCGCGATCGAGCTGGCAAAGCGGCCGGAGAACAAGGGTAAGGTGATTGTCGCACTTTTACCGGACAGCGGCGACAGGTATTATTCTACCGCGTTGTTTGTGGAGTAAGGGCGGGCTTTTATGAGGTTTTGCAGTTCATTTCAGGAAAGCTGTCATAAATGAAAAGCGGCCATGTTCCGTTTTACCGGAGGGAGGAAGCTATGAAGGTTTCGACAAAAGTGGAATATGGCGTGCTGGCGCTTGCGGATATCGCGCTGTATTCAGAAAATGGACAGAGCGTGTCCGCGGTGGAGATATCGAAGCGGCAGGGCATTTCAAAGAAATATCTGGAGCAGATCCTGCCGCTTTTGCGGCAGGCCGGCCTGATCCGGGCGCATAAGGGGCTTCGGGGCGGATACACCCTGTCCTGCTGCGCGGAGTCGGTCACTCTGTCAGATATCTTGAACGCGCTGGATTACAGCATTCTGGAGGAGATGGAAGAGTCTTCCGACCAGCGCGAGGGGTGTCTTCGGAATGCGGTAAACGCCTGCGTTTGGACAAGGATGAACCATATCATGAGCGACTACGCCCGGGGCCTTACGCTGTCTGCATTTGTGGAGGAATGCCGCAGCCAGGGAGAGGACGGCTGGGATCTGTATGTGATATAGATGGAGGAAGGGTGAAATGCAATTTAATACCAGGCTTATACATGGCAGGACGTCCTCGGGCTATGCGCAGAGGGAGATCCTGCCACCGATTTCCCAGGTCAGTGCGTTCCGGTATGATTCGATGGAGGAGCTGGAAAAGGTATTTCAGCACAAGAGCATGGGATTCGCCTACACCCGGATCGGCAATCCTACGCTGGCAGCCTTTGAGCAGAGGGTCAGCGAGCTGGAGGGCGGAGCGGGAGCGGTCTGTACCAGCAGCGGGATGTCCGCGATCGCGGCCGCGCTTTTGGCAGTGTGCCAGAGCGGGGACGAGATCATTGCCGGAAGGGGGCTCTATGGAGGCACGATCGACCTGTTCCGTGACCTGGAGAAGCTGGGAATCCATGTGGTGTTTGCGGAGCAGATGACAGGGGAGGGGATCGGGAAGCTGATCAACGAAAAAACGAGGGTGGTATTTGGGGAGCTGATCAGCAATCCCGCGCTTTCCATTATGGATGTGCCGTCGGTTTCCACGACGGCCCATGCGGCGGGAATCCCCGTGTTTGTGGATTCCACGACGGCGACGCCGTATCTGGCCAATCCGTTAAAGCTGGGAGCCGATGTGGTCATTCATTCCACATCAAAATACATCAATGGCGGGGGAAACGCCATCGGAGGAATGATCGTGGACGGCGGTAAATTCAAATGGGATTTTGAAAAGCATAAGGCGCTCTCGGAGTTCTCAAAATACAGGAAGATGGCATTTTCCGTCCGGCTCAGGACAGATGTATGGGAAAATTTCGGGGGATGCATGGCTCCCTTGAACGCGTTTTTGAGCTATACCGGAATGGACACGCTGGGGCTTCGGATGGAGCGGATCTGCAGAAACGCGGAGACGCTGGCGATGGCGCTTTCCGGACACAGCGAGGTCGGGGTAAATTATCCCAAGCTTCCCGGACACCCGTTCAAAAGGTATGTGGATAGCGAGCTTTCCGGCTTTGGAGGAGGAATCCTGACCTTCCGGGCTGGTTCCAGGGAGAGGGCTTTCCGGATCATCAATTCATTGAAATATGCCGTTATTGCCAGCAACATCGGCGACCTGCGGACGCTGGTGATCCATCCGGCTTCCACGCTGTATATCCACTCCAGCCAGGAGGAAAAGGAGGCGGCTGGCGTGTATGAGGACACGGTGAGAGTCAGCGTTGGAATCGAGGACGGCAGGGATCTCGTGGAGGATTTTTTGCAGGCCATACGGGAAAGCTGAGGAGGCGGATGTATGAATGATGTGCTGGAGGAAGGACTCTGCCGCGAGCTGATGAGGGCGGCGGAGGCCGCGTACCCGCTGGAGTGCTGCGGCGTATTGTTTGGAGGCGCCGACGGCAGGGCGGATGGATTTTGTGAGGCGGAAAACCGGGCGCCGGCCGGCAGCGCGGGACGGCATTTTACGATCGATCCTCTCTGGCTGTACCGGCAGGAGCAGTCGGCAGGGAAGGCCGGGCGGCAGATCGTGGGATTTTATCACTCCCACCCGGACTGTGCCGCGTACCCCTCCGATGAGGACGCGGAGGGGATGATACCGGAGCAGCTTTATCTGATCCTGTCGGTGAGAGAGGGACGCTGTGTGGAATGCAGGGTCTACCGGAAAATGTCTTTGGAACCGGGACAGGTTCCGGAGCGGTTCTTATAAAAAAGACAAGCTGTCGGCTGAATACCGCTTTCTATATAGGGATCATGTAAATTGGCAAGGGGAAGACAGGAGGAAAAAGGCGGCCGGAAACCGCTTTTACGAGGAGGAAAGTCATGGCGGAATATGAATTGGAACAAGGCGGACTGCGGGACAGGCCGTCCGTTACCGCAAAGGTATATATTTCAGCAACCCTGCGGTCCTTCTTTGACCGGAGGACAGAGGTGGAAGCGAAGGGACATACGGTCAGGGAGATCCTGAAGGATCTGCAAAGGCAGTACCCGGACGGGGCGAAGCTGATGTTTGATGAAAACGGCGGACTCAAGGGCTTTATCCGGATCTATGCCGGGGAGGAGGACAAGACAGATGTCTCCCTGTGGGACGATGACATTTCCGGCGCATCCGGGATCCTGCTGCTTCCGCTGGTTGCAGGCGGGGCGCCGCAGGAAGCGCTGATCTCTGATGAGAGGAGAAAGGCCGAGAGCCTTGACGACGAGGAGGTGGAGCGTTTCAACAAGCACCTCCTGCTGCGGGAGATCGGCGTCAAGGGGCAGAAACGGATCAAGGCCGCGCGGGTTGTCGTGGCCGGGGCGGGAGCGCTCGGTTCGCCCGTAATCCAGTACCTCGCGGCAGCGGGAGTCGGAACCATAAAGGTTGTGGATTTCGACCAGGTAACGCTTGGAAACCTGCAGAGCCAGGTGATCCATGGCGTGCGGGATGTCAAGCGCCCCAAGGCAGCCTCCGCGCGGGACACGATCCGGAATATCAACCGGAAGCTGAATGTGGAGGTGGAGCAGGCCCGGCTTTCCGCGGACAACATCCGCTCGGTGATCGAGGGATATGACCTCGTTATTGACTGCACCGACAATTACCAGACTAGATACCTGATCAATGACGCGTGCGTGCTTTCCGGCATTCCCTTCGTGTTTGGTGCGATATATCAGTATGAGGGAATGGTGAGCGTATTTCA
This sequence comes from uncultured Clostridiaceae bacterium, assembly GCA_946185495.1. GTDB lineage: Bacteria > Bacillota > Clostridia > Lachnospirales > Lachnospiraceae > CAG-590. The sequence continues at coordinate 3,289 of CAMHJT010000121.1, forward strand.
TTACAGGGGCGGGCCATGCCTGCGGTGCCTGTTCCCGGCTCCGCCCGCGCCGGGACTTGTGCCGACCTGTGCGGAGGGCGGCACGATCAGCCCGCTTTCCGGCATTATTGGAAGTATTCAGGCAAATGAGGCGCTCAAGCTGATCATGGGCATCGGGGAGCACCTGGATGGACGACTGCTCCGCGTGGACACGTTAGGCCTTCACAATGACCTGGTCAGGGTGGAAAAAAACTGCGGATGTCCGGTCTGCGGGGACCAGCCCACGATCACAGAGGTGTGGGACTTTGACTATGAGGAGTTCTGCGGCTTAAAGGAGGATGAGCAGGAGGAGCCGGTGGAGGGCTTTACGCCGGAGGAGCTGGCGCACCGGATCGAGGCGAACGAGCCGATCAGGCTGATCGATGTCCGCGAGCCGCATGAGAGGGCAATCCTGCGTTTTCCGGGAGCGACCGCGATTCCAATCGGGCAGCTCGCCCGCAGAAAGGGGGAGCTGGATCCGGAGCAGGACACCATTTTTATCTGCAAGGAGGGAAAGCGCAGCATTCTTGCCATCCGCACGCTTCGCGAGGCAGGCTACAAGGGGCCGATGTACAATTTGAAGGGCGGCATAGACGCCATGAAGGACATCATTTTCTCAAACGAGGGCGGCTGGCTGTAAGCAATCATTAACAGTAACTTCTCAGCAGGTGCTGAGCAGTTGCGCAGCGGGTGAAGCTGGCGCATCCTGATTCACCCGCTGCACGACAGAATATACTGTTTTGACACGGTCTGCGCAGTGAATGCGTAGACCTGCTGAGTAGTTACACATAAATTTAATATCATCAGGAGGAGACAACCATGTCAAAGGAAACAGAAAACACAGTAACAGGAATTAACGCGCTGGGAGCGGACGCAGCTTACCAGCTTGCCAATGTCACCAAGACAAAACCACAGTTTGGGGCGCTGACGCCAAAGTGGCTGACAAAGTTTCTTGAATTTAAGGGGTTGGAGACAGGCATTTTCAGAGTAAATAAAGTAGTAGAGGGCGAGACTCCCCTCGATGTGCTCTGCAGCCAGACAAAGAAATCCGATATCATTCCGGATGGATTTGTACAGTATGAGACGAGCCCGAGGGAGTACAGGCTGAACTCTATTTCCACGATCCTCAATGTCAATACCGTAATCGAGGATGTGTACAGCGCGCCCTATGACCAGGTACAGGAGCAGCTGTCTCTTGCGATCGAGTCCCTGAGGGAGAGACAGGAGAGTCAGCTTATCAACAATGATGATTACGGTCTGTTAAAGAATATCGCGGATTCCCAGCGGATTCAGACGAGAAATGGCGCTCCGACGCCTGACGATCTGGATGAGCTGATCACAAAGGTATGGAAGGAGCCTTCATTCTTCCTGGCACATCCGAGAGCTATTGCGGCATTTGAAAGGGAATGCACCAGACGTGGCGTACCGCCTGTTGTTGTCAATATCGCGGGCGGAACCTTCCTGACCTGGAGGGGAATTCCGATCATTCCGACGGACAAGCTGCTGGTGGACGGACTCAAAAACCCGACCTCGCAGAGCGGCAAGACCAATATTCTGCTGATCCGGACAGGTGAAGCAAAACGCGGCGTCATCGGTCTGTTCCAGGCAGGGCTCAAGAATGAGCACTCAAGAGGATTGTCTGTAAGATTCCGTGGAATCGATGACAAGGGTGTTGCGTCCTATCTTCTGTCCCTGTACTGCTCGGCTGCCATCCTGGCGGATGACGCGATCGCGGTTTTGGAAGATGTGGAGGTAGGTGAGTATTATGATTACGAGTGATCCGAACATTTCGCGGGAGGAGCTTGCGGGAGTTCCATCCGCAGCCGTGTTGAGCGCGCTGGCAAACGCGATGTTTCCGGATCTGACAGAGGGAATTTATACCGGAGCAGGCGCGTCGCCGGAGACAGCGGTGCCGGGGTACGCCGGAGCGGGCGCATCGCCGGAGGCAGCGGTGCCGGGGTACGCCGGAGCAGGCGTGTCGCCGGAGGCAGCAGTTCCGGGGTATGCCGGAACGGGCGCGGATGTGTCCGGATATCCAGGCAGTGGTTCTGCCGGCCTGAAGGATTTTGACTGGGAGCATCCCTTTGGAAATGGGTCAGCCGCTTCGGAGGCGCCGTCCTATGCGCCGCGGGTGATGTCCGCTTCCCAGGCGCAGGAGGCGGGAAGGACGGCCTATGATCCGTCCGCGCGTGCTGCGGGCGGCAGCGCAAAAGCCTCGGGTTCCTCGCGGAATGATTCCATCCGGATCGGGAGCCGGACGCTTTCACAGATCCGGGACGATTTTCCGATCCTGTCCGAGCGGGTGAACGGTTATCCGCTGGTATGGCTGGACAATGGCGCGACTACGCAGCGGCCGCAGGCGGTCATTGACAGGCTTGCCTATTATTACACGCATGAAAATTCCAATGTGCACAGGGGCGCCCATACGTTGGCTGCAAGGTCCACCGACGCGTATGAAAATGCCAGGGATATCGTAAGGGACTTTATCGGCGCGTCCTCATCAGAGGAGATCATCTTTGTTAGGGGAACGACGGAGGCGATCAATCTGGTGGCCAACGCGTATGTCAAGCCGACGCTGCAGCCGGGAGACGAGATCATCGTCTCCATTCTGGAGCACCATGCTAACATTGTGCCTTGGCAACTCATCGCGGAAAAGACAGGGGCGGTGCTGAAGGTCATTCCGTGTGACGAGACGGGACAGCTTCTGCTTTCTGAATACGAAAAGCTCTTTACGAAGCGGACAAAATTTGTATCCGTAACACATGTTTCCAATGTGCTGGGTACGGTCACGCCGGTGGAGGAGCTGATTGCGGGCGCTCACAGGCATGGCGTCCGGATCTTGATCGACGGCGCGCAGTCAGTTGCGCATATTCCGGTCAATGTCTCAGCGCTGGATGCGGATTTCTTTGTCTTTTCCGGACACAAGATTTTCGCGCCTACGGGCATCGGCGTTGTATATGGAAAAAAGGAGCTGCTTGAGGCGGCGGAGCCCTATCACGGGGGTGGAAACATGATCGCGGATGTTACCTTTGAGCGGACGATCTATAACGCCATTCCCAATAAATTTGAAGCCGGAACCGGAAGCATCGCGGACGCGGTCGGACTGGGGGCGGCGCTTTCCTACCTGACGGAGATTGGCATGCCGTGCGTGTTCCGCTGGGAGCATGAGCTTTTACAGTATGCGATAAAGGAAATGTCCCGTGTAAAGGGGCTTACCATGATAGGAACGGCCTACAACAAAGCTTCCGCTCTCGCGTTTAAACTGGATGGCTACTCTGATGAGGAGGTTGGAAAACGGCTGAACGATTATGGAATCGCTGTGCGGACCGGTCATCACTGTGCGCAGCCGGTGCTCAGGCATTTCGGCTATGAGAGCGCTGTCCGCCCGACGCTTGCGTTGTATAACTCACCGGAGGATATCGACGCCATGGTAAAGGTGCTCACGTCGTTGTCGTAGCCTGAAAGGAGCCGCGTCATTTCAGAGAGGCCTGATCGCGGACAAAACCGTATCTGTCCGGATCAGCTTTACAGCTGGAAGGCAGGGTTTGCCGCGGACAGGCCGGAAGTGAGTAGTTACAAGTATTTATGAACAGTTAGGAGACGCCAATGGAGGATTTGATCAAAGAGGAAGAAATAGACGGCATTGTCAGACGGGTTCTTAAGGACTATGACGGCGGGAAGAATATCGACGCGATCAATATTTACAATAATCCTGACAAGGCGGAGGTGCGGGATCTGCTACACCACCTGTTCCGCATCGTCTTTCCGGGATATTTCAGGGACAGGAATTTCAAGATCTATAACCCGAAAAACAGCGTCGCGGTGACGATAGAGGATATTTTTTACCATCTGAACAAGCAGGTGACACTGGCTCTGGATTTCTGCAGGCTTCGGGGAGTCATGACAGAGGAGGAGCGGAAAGCCGAAAGCTACCGGATCTGCAAGGCGTTTTTTGAAAAGCTGCCTGAAATCAGGGCGGATATCGAGACGGATCTACTGGCGGCCTATGACGGGGATCCGGCGGCCTGCTGCCTGGAGGAGATCATTCTGGCTTATCCGGGACTGATGGCGATCACGGTGAACCGGCTCGCGCACGAGCTGTATCTGCTGAAGGTGCCGGTGATACCGAGGCTGATGACGGAATACGCCCACGCCGAGACAGGAATAGACATCCATCCCGGCGCGAAGATCGGCAGGTATTTTTTCATTGATCACGGGACGGGCATTGTGATCGGGGAGACCTCTGTGATCGGAGAAAATGTGAAGATTTATCAGGGCGTGACCATCGGGGCGCTGTCCACGCGCGGCGGGCAGAAGCTGTCCGGCAAAAAGAGGCATCCTACCATTGGCGACCATGTGACGATCTATGCGGGGGCGTCCATATTAGGCGGGGATACGGTGATCGGGGATCATTCGGTGATCGGCGGTAATACCTTTATTACTTCTTCGGTTCCTCCCTGCACAAGGGTCAGCGTGAAGAATCAGGAAATGGAATACCGTACAAACGACAATCACCGGAAGCGGGAGGAAGTGCAGCAGAGCGAGGAGTGGTACTATATCATCTAAGCGGCATTTGCGATTGCTCAGCAGGTGCTGAACAGTTACCGGCATTTTCAAGAAAGGAGAGGAAAAGATGGTTATTTCAGTAGCAGGGGAGAAGAAGGAGGTGGCGGACGGACTGTCTGTCACAGAACTGATCGAACAGGAAAAGGTGGAAACGCCGCAGTATGTGACCGTATCGGTGAACGAGGAGTTTGTTGATGGCGGGGCGTTTGACGAAACTATCCTGAAGGAAGGCGACGAGGTGGAATTTCTCTACTTTATGGGAGGTGGAAGATAGTGGCGTTTACGAATGAACAGCTGGAGCGCTATTCCAGGCATATCATTTTAAAGGAGATTGGCGCGAAGGGGCAGAAGAAGCTGCTCGGCGCGAAGGTACTCATCATTGGCGCCGGAGGGCTGGGCGCGCCGGCGGCGTTGTATCTTGCGGCGGCCGGCGTTGGCACGATCGGCATTGTTGACGCGGATGTGGTGGATCTTTCCAATCTGCAGCGCCAGGTTATCCACACGACAAATGATATCGGGAAGAAAAAAGTGGAATCCGCGGCGGAAACCATGCGGGCGATCAATCCCG
>CAMHJT010000122.1 GCA_946185495.1 uncultured Clostridiaceae bacterium
CCCCTCTGGACCAAGCATCCAAACGACTGCACCGAGGAGGAGTACCGCGAGTTTTACAGGAAGGTATTCCTTGATTTCAAGGAGCCTCTGTTCTGGATCCACCTGAACATGGATTACCCGTTCAACCTGAAGGGCATCCTGTATTTTCCGAAATTCAACTTTGAATATGATACGTTAGAGGGCAAGATCAAGCTCTACAACAACCAGGTATTCATTGCTGACAACATCAAGGAGGTCATTCCCGAGTTCCTGCTGCTGTTAAAGGGCGTCATCGATTGTCCGGACCTTCCGTTGAATGTGTCCAGAAGCGCACTGCAGAATGACGGATTTGTCAAGAAGATTTCCGACTATATCACCAAAAAGGTTGCGGACAAGCTCACCGGAATGTTCAAGACAGAGCGTGAAAGCTATGAAAAATACTGGGACGATCTCAGCCCGTTCATCAAATTCGGCTGCCTGAAGGATGACAAATTTGACGAGAAAATGCGCGACTACATCCTCTACAAGAACATTGAGGGCAAGTATCTGACTCTGACGGAATACCTTGAGGCCGGCAAGGAGAAATACGAGAACACCGTCTTCTATACCGATGACGAGAAGACACAATCCCAGTATATCAATATGTTTAAGGAACAGGGAATCGATGTCGTCGTGCTGACTCACAATATCGACACACCGTTTATCTCGCATCAGGAGCAGAAAAACGAGAAAGTAAAATTCACCCGGATCGACTCCGACATCACCAACACCTTCAAGGAGGAGATTCCGGAAGAAGAGCTCAAGGAGACCACCGACAAGCTGTCTGACATCTTCAAAAAGGCGCTGAATAACGAGAAGCTGACCGTGAAGGTGGAGAAGCTGAAAAACGCCGCTATTTCTTCCATGATCACGCTGCCGGAGGAGACCAGAAGAATGCAGGATATGATGAAGATGTACAGCATGGGAGGCCCGATGGATCCCTCCATGTTCGGCGGTGACGGCCAGACACTGGTGCTCAACGCCAACAACCAGCTGGTACAGTATGTCCTGGAGCACCCGGACGGGGAGCATACCGGCACTGTATGCGAACAGCTCTATGACCTGGCGCTGCTCGCACACGCGCCGCTGGAGGCCGCTGCCATGACCAAGTTCATCGCCAGAAGCAACGAGATCCTGACGGTTCTGACAAAAGCCGAATAAAAAAACAGTCGCGCCTGCGCGCGAAAGCGGGAGGAGAATTCATCTCCTCCCGCTTTTTGTCTTCCATCCTAAATTCCAAGTCCCGGCGGCACTCCCGTCACCCGGAACTGCTCCAGCACATCATTGATATTCATGATCCCGTAGCCCCATGTCAGGTTCGGATATTCCACATTGAGATCCCTGACCGCGCTTTTGATAAACAAATTCTGGATCTGCCTCGGATAAAACACCCCCAGGTTATAGTTTTCAATATTCCACTGCAGAAACAGTGCCATCATACCTGCGCTGTGCGCTGCCGCAACAGAGGTTCCGGTTCCCTTGACCAGATTTCCCCGAAGCCCCGGCCCCGTAATATTGACGCCGGGCGCAGTGAGCACCGGCTTGGTCCTGAACCCCAGCATGCCGCCCCGCCCCGCTCCCGCATAAATGCTGCCGTTTAGATGGTTGTACGCGGTCATGGTCGTGGCAAGCTCCGCATTTCCGGGAATCGTGACGGTATTCTCCGGATCCGGCTTCAAAAAATAAGTGTCCGGCTTCAGGAACTGGCGGATCGGCATCCACATATTATAAGTCCGCTGCTTGCCCTCCCCGCCATATACCAGGATTCTCCAGATGCCCGGAGTGGGATTCACGATCCGGATAAAAATAAACTCATCCCCCGAGTACGCCTCTGTAAGCTGATACGCCACATAGACCGTTGATCTGGCGATCGGAAGCCACACCAGCTCCTCCTCCCCAAACCTCGGCGGAATTCTCAGGATCTGGTCTCCCTGAGGGGAGATCAGGCCGACAGAAAAAGTCGTAGGCGCGTCTCCCCAGAATTCAATGGCAACCGCTTCCTGTCCCTCCGCGATATTGAGCTCTACCTCCTCCATATCCGCAAACTGCTGCATATCACCGGAATAATGCAGTCTCTCGTTACCCTCATTTCCAGCAGGAACACTCACCGTCCTGCCCACATTTTCCCGTATGGTATTGACATAGCGCTCCAAAAATGTAAGCCCCGCATGTCCCCCGTTCCCGCTGCCCAGCCCGATGAATACGGAAATCGGCTTTCGCTTCTGCTCCGCGTACCGGAACAGGTAATCCAGCGCGTAGATCAGGTCCGTCTCCTGATAGGCGGGAATCTCAGGAGGTACGCCAAAATACCTGCGCAGATAGGCTTTGGTCTGCTTCAGCTTGACAACAGCAAGCTCTGCCTCCGGCGCAATGCCCGAAAAATCCCGATCCGGATCCGCGCCGCCCGCCGCGACTCCCGCCATGAAGGTGCCATGCCCGTCCTCATCCCTTGAGGGCACCACACTGTAAGGATCCGCGCTCGCTAACGCCTCATTGATCTGCCCCACTGTATAAGCCGTCCCATAATAGGCGGAAGGGATCCCCTGCCCCGCCCGCCCGCCGCGGACAGTCTGATCCCATAGCACCCCGATCCGGCTCCTGCCCTCCCGGTCCAGAAACAGCGGATTCGTGTAATCAATTCCGGTATCCACAAATCCAATGATCACATTTCTTCCTGTCAGGCCTGTGGTATTCGGATTCTGCACCTGCTTCACTCCTGTCACCTCCAGATTGGAGGAATCCATCAGGCCAAACAGCTTTGGAATAAACGAATAGGGCACGGCCTCCAGATTATTGATGGCGTCTCCCTGCACCTGCGTGTGAAGAATGGCAATATCCTCTGCCATCTCATTCACACAGCCGTCACCATAGACCCGCTCCGCGCCTTCAAACACTTCCATGTAGTTGAACATAAAATCCATGTAGGCCTCGTCATAGATCATCTGTTCACAGTCCATCTCACCCTCGCAAAAACTGCCGTTCCTCTATTCTATGCTTTTCCCCGGCAGACATTCCATTTTCCCGGCGAAAAACATATATGACGCAATAAGCCTTCCACTTCTCTCCGGGCTGCGCGATCACCTGCATAAAAAACAGGCCGCCCTTCCCGTCTCATGACGGGAACTCACGACCTGCCATTTATCACCTCATCCTCCGGCGATTTCTCACGCATCCCTCAAAAATGCCTTATATGCCTTATAGGCCTCATAGATATCCGCCTTGCTCGTAATCTCCCATGGCGCATGCATATTGAGAACCGCGACGCCGCTGTCGATCACATTCATGCCATAGAGCGCCAGAATATAAGCGATGGTTCCTCCGCCGCCCACATCCACCTTGCCAAGCTCCGCAGTCTGATACGCTACATTGTGCGCATCCATAATGCCTCTAAGCTTCGCGATATACTCTGCATTCGCGTCATTCGATCCGGATTTTCCCCTCGACCCGGTAAACTTGTTAAACACCATGCCCCTTCCGAAATACGCCGCGTTTTTCTTTTCAAAAGCGCTGGCAAAGCCGGGATCAAACGCTGCCGACACATCAGAAGACAGCATGTTGGAGGCCGCGAGGCATCTCTTTACATTGAGGCCTGAATAACAGCCGGACAGCTCCATAAGCTCCGCCACCGTGTTTTCAAAGAACCTGGACTGCATGCCGGTCGCGCCTACCGATCCGATTTCCTCCTTGTCCACCAGCAGGCAGCAGGCGGTCCGCTCCGTATCCTCCATCTCCAGCATCGCCCGCAGCGAGGTATAGGCGCACACCCTGTCATCCTGGCCATAGCCGATGACCATGGATCCATCCAGTCCGGCGTCCCTGGCCGGTCCCGCGGGAACAATCTCCAGCTCCGCGGACAGGAAATCCTCCTCCTCCATGCCATAGGTCTCCTTCAAAAGCTGCAAAAGCCTTTTTTTCACAGGCTCTTTTTCTTCATCAGGAAGCGGACGGCTGCCGATCAGGACATCCAACTGTTCTCCCTCCACTGCCTTGGAAGCCTTCTTGTCCATCTGTTCTGCCGCCAGATGAATCAGAAGATCCGTAACACAGAATACCGGATCCTCCTCCTTTTCCCCTATGGAAAGCTCCAGCACCTCCCCGTTCTTTTTGGCCACCACGCCATGAATGGCAAGCGGCAGCGTCACCCACTGATATTTTTTGATGCCGCCGTAATAGTGGGTATCCAGATAAGCCAGCTCTGTATCCTCATACAGTGGATTCTGCTTGACATCCATCCTGGGAGAATCGATATGCGCGCCCAGAATATTCATTCCATCCACCAGCGGCTTTTCACCGATCCGGAACATCGCAATGGATTTTTTCATATTGACCGCGTAGACCTTGTCACCGGCCTTCAGGGGCTTTCCGCTCTTTCTCACCTCGGAGAGCTCCCTGTAGCCATGCTTTCCGGCAAGCTCCACGATATATCTGATGCATTCCCGCTCCGTCTTTCCCTGATCAAGGAAGCCCCGGTAAGCCCTGCTGATCTCCTCCAGCTCCTGAAGCTCTTCCTCCTGATAGGTCTTCCACGCATTTCTTCGTTCCATTTTTTTTATTTCCTCCTCTATACTTTCCGAACTCAGTTTTCTTCCATTGCAAGAGCCCCTCTCATCTCGATCAGCGGCGCCCCGGTTCCTTCAATATAGTCGCCCGTGATCGTCACCCTTCCAATGTTGTCGTCCTTCGGGATCTGATACATAATATCCAGCATAAATTCCTCAATGATCGCCCGCAGCGCCCTGGCGCCTGTCTTTCTCTCCATTGCCCTCTTTGCGATGGCGCGGTAGGCCGACTCCTCAAACCGGAGATCCACGCCGTCAAGGCTTAAAAGCTTGCGGTATTGCTTGAGAATCGCGTTTTTCGGCTCCTTCAATATCGTGATGAGCATGTCCTCATCCAGGCTCTGCAGGGCGAGCAGGATCGGAAGCCTGCCCAAAAATTCCGGGATCATTCCAAATTCCCGCAGATCCTCCATCGTGGCCTTCTGCAGAAGATTGGGATCCTTGTCATATTTATCCTTGAGATCTGCCTGAAATCCGATGGCGGACTGCTTGTTGATCCTCGCCTTTACAATATCCTCCAAATCGGGGAAGGCTCCCCCGCAGATGAACAGGATATTCTTTGTGTTGACAGCGGAACCATGGCGTTCTTGCTTCCGGCTCCCACCGGCACCTCCACCTCTGCGCCCTCTAACAGTTTCAGCAGTCCCTGCTGTACAGCCTCCCCGCTGACGTCCCTGGATTTGGCGTTGTTTTTCTTCGCAATCTTATCGATCTCATCGATAAACACAATCCCCTTTTCCGCCCGCTCTACATCATTATCCGCGGCAGCAAGAAGCTTGGAGAGCACGCTCTCCACATCGTCACCGATGTAACCCGCCTCCGTCAGCGTGGTGGCGTCCGTGATGGCTAAGGGCACATTCAGGATCCGGGCGATGGTCCTGACCAGATAGGTCTTGCCGGAGCCGGTCGGCCCGATCATCATGATATTGGACTTTTCGATCTCAATGTCATCCATCGTGTCCGTCAGCACGCGCTTGTAGTGATTGTATACCGCGACAGAGATCACCTTCTTGGCAAATTCCTGTCCGACCACATAGGCGTCAAGCTGCGCCTTCATCTCATGAGGTGCCGGAATGCTGCTTAATGTCAGCTCCGGCTGTGCCTTTTTCTTCGCCTTCTTCTTTTTTACCTTCTGCTGCTCCGGCAGATCCCCCACCGGCGTGAACCGGTTCTGGTTCATATTGGGCAGGTTGGACAGATCCATAAACTGCATGCCGCCGCCTGAAAAGCTGTCAAAGGTCTTCTGCATGCAGTCCTGGCAGATATTGATATTGCTCGGCATATAGATCAGCTTGCCCACCTTTGACTCAGGCCTTCTGCACAGGTAACAGTACTTTTCATATTCATCATCTTTATGATTCTTGTCTTCCATTGATTTTATCCTCCGTCTCGAATGAATATAGTATACCAAATTCCTTGCAAAAATGCCAATGTATATTTTAGGGAATCAGAATTCCCATGGAAACCTGTGATAACAGTTTACCCTTTGGCTGGTATGATGCATACCGGACGGCTCCCGACGGATCGTTCATTTACACTCCGGGCACGAGCTAAAGCATACCTTCGAACTAGGCTTGCCCTGCGCCTTTGGCTTGGGCTCGCCAAGGTCTCAGGCATTGCGCTTAGTTGCTCACGCAGCGGTACTAGGTTCGCTTCCTTCGTCAGCTCACCAAGGACCGGCGTTCGCAAATAGCCCTCCGTTGTAAATAAACGATCCTCTGGGAGCCTGTGTATCGGCTGAATGGTGAACTGTTACAATCCTATGTATTTTGAGAACAATAATAAATCCCCTGCCGCAGCACAGTGCAGCAGGGGATCTTGTATCATGCGATCAATAATTCATCTATAGATGGGATCAGCCCTTAGCCGGCATCATGGAAATAATACGTCCCGCAAAATCATTGAAGTTCTGTGTCTGTAAAATAACACGTCCCGGACCGGTCAGCTTGGTCAGGAACAGGCCCTCGCCTCCGAAGAAGATGTTACCAAGGCCCTTCACGGTCTCGATCTCATACTGTACTGACTTGTCGAAAGCAACCACATTACCGGTATCTACCTTGAGCACTTCGCCAGCGGCAAGCTCCTTCACAACCTGGTCTCCATCTACCTCCAGGAATGCGTAGCCGTCACCGCTGATGTCCTGCAGGATGAAGCCTTCACCGCCAAATAAACCGGCTGAAAACTTCTTGGTCAGGGCAATCTTGAACTCAACTCCGTCCTGCGCGCAGAGAAAAGCTGTCTTCTGTGCCATGATTCCGCCCTTTGTCTCAGACAGGTTTACCGCGATCACGTCGCCGGGTACGGTAGAACCGAACGCGATCTTTGCACCATCCTTGGATGCTGTGTAGGTAGCCATAAACAGAGACTCTCCCGCAAGCATTCTGCCAAGACCCTTCATCAGGCCGCCCTTTGTGTTGGTCTTCATCTCAATGCCCTCTGTCTGCCATACCATGCCACCGCTCTGGGTATACATGGACTCTCCCTGATTCAGGGTAACCTCAACAGCGGGAACTGTCTTTCCTACGATTTCATACTGCATACGATTATTCCTCCTTATGTGTACTCTATCTGGCTGATATTTCAGCCACATCTTATTCATTATACCAACTATTTCACAATTTTTCCATCATTTTCTGAAATTTTTTTTACAGTCCTCTGGCCTTCGCGGTGCACGCCTTCATCGCCTCAAATACCGCACTACGCATGCCCTTCTCCTCCAGCACCCTGACAGCCTCAATGGTCGTTCCTGCCGGCGAGCACACCATATCCTTAAGCTCCGCCGGATGCTTGCCTGTCTCCAGCACCATCTTGGCGCTTCCATAGACTGCCTGCGCCGCAAACTCATAAGCCTGTGCCCTCGGCATCCCGTCCGCAACGGCAGCGTCCGCCATAGCCTCAATAAACATAAACACATACGCCGGAGAGCTTCCGCTGACCGATACCACCACATCCATCAGATGCTCCGGCACTACCTCGCATTTTCCAAAGCCTCTCAGAATGCGGAGTACCTCGGAAAGCGTATCATCATCCACATTTTCATTCCGGCAGGCTGCCGTGATCCCCTCTCCTACAAGGGCCGGCGTATTGGGCATGGTGCGGACCAGCCTGATGGGCCTGCCGAACCTCTCCTCCACCCACTGAAGCGTCTTTCCCGGCGCAATTGTAACGATCACCTGCTCCTTCGTCACCACATCCTTGATCCCGTCGATCACCGTCTCATAAAACTGCGGTTTCACGGAGAGCACCAGAATCTCCGCAGCGGAAGCCACCTCCCTGTTGTCGCCTGTCACCTGAATGCCCAGCGTATCCTTCGCCTTCAAAAGCCCCGCCTCGGACACATCGGAGCCTATGATCTCCTCCGGGGATGCGATCCCGTTTCCAATAATACCCTTCATCATGGCTGTCGCCATATTGCCGCAGCCGATAAAACCTAACTTCATATCCTACCTCCTGTTCATGCCTGACTATACGATTGCGTCACCATCTCTCCCATTTTGCGTCTTTTCCTTCCAAATGTCAAGCACAAATGCACCGTTCTTGATCAAACAAAATATCCAAAAAAAATCATTTTTCAAATTGATAATATATTCGCAGCTTTTCATTTTATATTTCTTCCTATTGTTTTTTTCTATTACAATACTGATGGGAGGAAGGTCTTCATTTTCAATTATCAACTCCTCCTTCTCCTATATTTCTTCTAGGTAATTGTGAAACTCAAGCGGAAGAAGCGTTAGCAGAGCTTAAACGATGAAAAAACCACAATACTGCATTTTAATGTTATTGCTGCGTATCCTTACGCAA
>CAMHJT010000123.1 GCA_946185495.1 uncultured Clostridiaceae bacterium
GCTGATGAGGACAGGGAGCCGGAAATCGTATCTGAATTTTTGAAGATGAAACAAAATGAAAAAGGACAAAAGTTTACACAATTGATCAACAGATCGTATGATTCCGCATTATACAGGCGTTCGGTTACCGGAAGGTGTTCTTCCAAGATCAGGGTTGAGAAGGCAGAACTGGTCGTAAATAAGTTAAGGGCATATGACGATTTGTATTATGCGAAGGTTATCACAGGGCTGAATGAAATAAAAATATACATGGAGAACAATTTGGATGTAAAGAGTTTCTATCAGCCGGATCCAATTATCCGGAAGGGATTTGAAAATGAGATGATAAATGCTGATAATCTGCCTCGTGTGATATATCATTTGAAAAAGCAGAATCCGGATAAATTTGAACTGCTGAAAGATGTGTATTTCCAGTTATTCCCTGATATTGAAGATGTGATTGTGAAAAATTTTAAAATTGATGCGGGGAATGGGGGACAGCTTCCGGAGGATGCACCGGTTAAACTTTCTAACTCGATCTATGTATTGTTTGTTAAGGATAAATATTTAGCAAACCCGGTAAATTTCTCAATGATGTCGGATGGTGCAAAGAGAGTCTTTATGATACTGACCAAAATTATTGTCTCCAGTGTCAGCAATATTTCCCTGATCGCAATCGAGGAGCCGGAGAACAGTGTGCATCCCGGGTTGTTTCAGGCTTATATTCAAATCATCAGCCAATTGTTGGATGACTGTAAAGTAATCATTACGAGTCATTCCCCCTACATTGTCAGTTATCTGGATCCTTCCTGGATCCATGTGGGTATGTATAGAAAAGCCGGGGTAGCGGAGTTTTTTGCATTTAAGAAACTGGGCCAGAAACAGCTGGAAAATGATGCTGCCGGTTTTAGCATGAGCATGGGAGACTATCTGTTTTCACTGCTTGCAGATTCAGAGAGCAACATAAGCGATTATTTGGAGTGTGATGCCGATGAGTAAATATTCAAAAGATTGCAGATGCAGTAAAAGACCAGCTGGATCCTTTATATAAGGCACTTGGCGTGAAATGATCGGTATGTAAATTGGAGGTAAAAAGCATATAATGATAAGGATGACTCCGGAGTATATCGAAAAAGCGTCCAAACAAACAGCTATGATACAGGCGACGATAGAGAGCTTGAGAGAGTTCAATGTTTCTGACGACAAAATCAAGGAACATCTTATTGCAAAGTTTCATCTGACACCGATCTATGCGCAGAACTGCCTGGATGCGGATTGGGATGATGACGACCTGTAAGCGTCTCCATGACAATGAAACGCAGTATGCCGGTCTGTGAAAACAAAATGGCACAAAAATGGCAACTTTTTTGCCGATGACATGTAAATGAAAATCTGTTATATTGTTAATGTGTGAAAGTGGACATTTCCGGAATCCGTTCTGGAAATGCCCGCTTTTTTTTATCTGAAAAAATGGAAGGAGCGGATGAACATGAAATTTTGTCCCTATTGTGGAACGGAGCTTATGAGTGGCAGGGCAGTTTTTTGCATGGAGTGCGGAAACAGGCTGCCGGAAAAACCGAAGGAGGAAAGAACAGGGCAGGGAGCTGCTGTGGAAGAGGAGCCTGAAAAACGGGAGAGAAAAAAGCGTGGCGGGAGCGGTGACATCATGGAAATGTATGCTGCCGGGCAGCAGGAGGAAGATGCCATGCGGAGACAGCCCAAGCCGCCCGCAAGGAAAAAGAGAGCGGCCAGGGACGATTATGACGGGTACTATGATGATGTGATCCCGTATGATGAGGGCAGGATCCGGGAAGACAATATCCTGGAGGTGGCAAAAAATATCATGCTCATTATCCTTGCGGCACTGTTCATCGTGGGAGTCTGCGTTGTGCTGATGTATGTTTTATAGATGCCGGTGGGTTTCTGCCGGAGCCTGTTCCGGACGGCTGAAAAACTATTTGACGGGATAAAGGGATTGTGTTATAGTTTCACTATAAGTATCCGATCTATGAATAGTATCCGAGTTTACAAAGTGTCAATAAGCACAGAACCTGTGCCTGTTGGCACTTTTTTTTGTGCTTTTTCGAAACACTGGTACTTTGGCGACTGCCCAACACCCTGCCAAAGGCGGGATGCGGGTGTATCGCATCGTGATGGTTTCAGCCTGTTCCAACAGGATGAGATAAATATATCATACGGCATAACTGCCGGAAGAAAGGAAGTGTTTTTATGGTTGCAGTAGCAGCACCGAATGTGTTCATATCCAAGGGATATGAGACAGAGCCGCCGCTTAAGTATTCACAGAGCGGGGAAAGCGTCCAGTTCAATGTCGGCTGGAAGGTATATGATCCGAAGGCCGAGGGAGAGTCAAGGTGGATCAACCTCCATGTCAAGGCGTTCACACAGGCATGCGAGCGCATCAGGAAGATGAACCTGAAGGAGGGATCCTGTGTCAACCTCTACGGGAGGCTGGACGAGGATGTCTGGACGGATAAGAATACCGGGGAGAAGAAGCGGAGGCATACAATGATTCTTGACAACATTGAGTATGCCTATACCGGAAGCAGGCAGAAGGAAGGACAGCAGGCAAACGGCGGACAGCAGGCAGGAAATGCCGGCAATGCGGGCGGACAGCAGAACGGGTATGCAGGTTCTTATATGGGGGCACCCCAGGGGGTCCCGATGCAGCAGCCGGCACAGTTTATTCCGCAGCAGCCTGTCCAGGCACCCATGGGTTTTACCCTGCCGCAGCAGGCACAGCCCGTCATGCAGCAGGTGCCGCAGCCTTCCATGGGAAACCCGATGGCTTCAGCCAATTTTACCGGGTTTGAGCCGTTTGAGGGCAGCAGCATGTTCCCCACATGACACACAAAAAATGAATACACGCGACGCAGGCCGCACATGAGATACCGGGAGTATGCTTGTGTGCGGCTTTTTCATTCTGCAAAAAAGGAGGCAAAAAACAATGACAAACCTGGGATTTTTAAAGGATGCACAGGAAAAACGGAAGCAGGCCACAGGGGATATCCTTGTCCTTTATGGGATGCTGATGGTTTTTTCTTTTATCTTCCGCCTGTGGCCGGTCATGCTGCTTGCGCTGGCCGGCCTGTTCCTGGTCCTTTTATGCATGCTGTTTCAGACCCTGCGGATGATCGCAGGGGATGACGGGAAGGAGGCAGTGCTGCAGGTACCCGAAAAGGCGAAGCTGTCTGCAAGGGAACTGGAGCTTGCCGTGATCCGGGACATGGAGGAACAGATCACGGAGTCTGTCCTGTCACGCTGGCAGGATGCCGCCTGGCATTGGGAATGTCCGGACGCGGAGCGGAGGATCCGGGAGGGAAGAGACCTTACAATCCTGCTGAACCACGCAGGCGGCTGCAGAAAGGCAAGGGTTGTGTACCATGGCATGAAGGTCATCGGCCTTGACTGTTCCGGAACAGGCGGGATTCTGGATGAACCGGCTGCTGATTCCGTGGAGGATGAGCCGGAGGTGGCGAATTACCAGCTGGTGGCATTCCAGTGGTGTGAGGCGCACCTTGAGGAAATCCTTGACCGGTGTGACGCGGCAGGGCAGAGCGGGCAAAGCGAAATGCTGGTTCCGCTGGAGGAGCTGCCGACTCCGGAAAGCTGGGAAGACATCCGCAGGGAACTGGTCCGCCAGTCCGGGCTTCAGGCCGGGATCATGACGGATGGAATTTTAATGATCTTATAGCGTTTTTACGCAGAAAGGGAATGGTTTATGACGAGCATCAACAATGTATTTAACTTTGGCAGGAGCCTTCCGGAGCCGTTTGACACCCTAAAGAGCAAAAAGGTGAAAACGGCGTCAAAGTATGGAAAGGGAACGGAAGCCACGCTCAACTGCACCATGGTCAAGGCAGTGCACGCGTTATGTGACTGCATGGAAGGCAGAGGAGCCGGGGCAGTCGGCATTTCCGGACATAAGACGATCGCCGAATACAAGTCGTCCGCGGGTCCGGATATCTACCACCTGGCTGTGTATGACAGCACGAACGGGAACATCCTGGCAAGCGTCTACAATAGCAGCAGCGAGACGGTGGAAAACTATGTCATGAACCCGTCCGGCAGGGACGGGGCAGCGGTGATGTTTGCAGTGATGCCTGTCCTGATGGAGGATGAGGAGTTTAAGGAGCATTTTGACTGTTACTGTAAGGAGAGAAAAGCCGGATACCCGGATCTTACCGGGGCGGCAGAACACATGGCGGTGCTGTGTGACAACGCGTACCGGAGGATCAGGGACGAGGCCTGTCCGGCGCATGTCAGGATGGAGGTTGACAAATCGGGAAACCTGATGCGGGTTGGCTCTGTCCAGATCGATTCGGGGGCGTTCACGCCCAAGGAAGTATTTGCAGGCGAGTTTACGATCTTTGCAAAAACAGGAGCCGTAAAGCTCCGGAAAGCCGGCATACTGGTGGAAAAGAAGGATTTTGTCGGGAAGTACGCGTTTTCCTGTCGGGCATTCAGCGCGGAAGAGGAAAGCCTGATCCCGGACATTCCGGAATGGTACATCATTTCACAGGACATCGTGGATATCTGTAGGCATGCAAAGGAATCTACCGGGAAGCCGGTGCAGATGAGGAATTTTCTCCTGCGCGGGCCTGCCGGGACGGGCAAGACGATGGGAGCCAAGGCGATTGCCGCCGGCCTGCACCTTCCGTACATGAAATATACATGCTCCGCGGGCACAGAGATATTTGACCTGATCGGGATGATCATTCCGGATACGGCATCGGACCAGACCGGTGATGAACTGCTGGATAAAGAGCGGGAAACATTAAAGCGCATGGGCGGCATGACTTATGAAAATGTCGCGAAAATCATGGGGCTTCCCGGGCTGGATGACATGGACTACGATCCGGCCGGCGTATATGAAAAGCTGACCGGAACCGAAAAGGAGGATGCCACCTCGCAGGACTGCATGGCAGTGGTGCTTACAAAGGTCACAGCGAAAGTGCAGGCACTGATGAAACGCGGGAACCGGCCGGAACAGACGGGGCAGAGCTACACCTATATGCATTCCGACCTGATCAGGGCACTGGGAAACGGGTATGTCATCGAGATCCAGGAGCCGACCACGATCGTACAGCCGGGCGTGCTGGTAGGGCTTAACTCCATGCTGGAGCAGTCAGGCAGCATCACGCTGGCAAACGGCGAGATCATCAGGCGCCATCCGGATGCGGTGGTGGTCATTACAACCAACATCAGCTATGAGGGATGCCGGGGCATGAACCAGTCCGTCATCGACCGCATGAGCCTGGTCAAGGACATTGAGCTTCCGGAACCGGAAGTCATGGTCCGGCGTGTGATGAGCGTCACGGGTGCAGCGGATGAGTACCAGGTTTCACAGATGGTACAGGTCGTAAATGACCTTTCGGATTTCTGCCGGAAAAACTGCATCACTGACGGCTCATACGGAATGCGCAGCCTGATCGACTGGGTGGTCAGCACGGAGATTACGGGTGATCCCTATGAGTCCGCGCTTTATACCATCATCAGCAAGGCTACGGCAAATGAGGAGGATCGGGAAGCGCTGATTTCCACAGTGCTGGAGCCGGTCTTCGCGCCGGGCAGGAAAAAAGCATCATAAAAAACATCATAACAGGAAAGGAGGCGCCTAAAATGGCAAGGGCGAACCACAGGTTAGTAAAGAAGCTCATGAACGAGCTAAGGAGCAGGATCACGGACAGGCAGTTCTTTTCATCAAGGGCGCTGGCGGGATATTTTGAGGACATCGCGGCAGCGCAGACAAAGCGTTACCATTATAACCGCCGGATCCATGTCAGCCTGGAATGGAAACCGGGGGCGGAAGAGGCTGCGTTTACCGACAACCATTACATCTGCATCAACTGCGGGCATCCGCTTGTGACAGGGATCAGAGGGCGCAGCGACCGTTTTGAGATGGTGACGGGTCTTTTCACCCATGAGCTGGGACATGTGCTGTTTACGGATTTTCTCGTACTGCAGTCGCACCGGCAGGCCCTTTCAAAAGGCAGGTGGTTTCCGTTCCCGCCGGATATGGCGGCGGAAGACCTGCGCAGGGAAAAGGCACTGTGGGCCTATGTGAACGCGGAGGAGTCCAATATGCAGATGTTCCTTACCGCGGTACACCACATCATCAATATCCTTGAGGACGGGTATATTGAACACAGGATGCTTGCGCAGTTTCCGGGGACGCTTGGATTCGGGCTGGAATACTGCAGGAACATAAGGCTTCGGGACATGCCGACGGTCACCCGGCTGAAGGAGCTGGAGGAAGAGAACGGGCATATTTTCATAAGCATCTGCCAGATCATGCTCTCATACGCGCTGTTCGGGGAGATTAAGTATGGGGACGAGCCGCTTTCGGATGAAAGGATACAGGCTGTATTTTCACTCATCAACGAGATCGACCAGGCAGTGATGGCAAAGTCCGCTAAGGCCAGGCTGCAGATGGTGAATACCATCACCATCAGGCTGTGGGATTATGCTGAGAGTTACTTCGAGCAGGCGAAGGAAAAGCGGAAGGAGCGGCTGTCAGCCGGACTAATGGAAGCGCCCGGAGAGATCGTTGGAGGGGAGCTTGCCGGGCTGGCAGGTTCTTCTTCCGGCATGAAATCAGGCGGCAGCGCAGTCAGTGAGGATGATGCGGAAACCGCAGGGGCAGACGCAACAGCAGCAGAAAGGGCAAAGACGCATGAGGATGCGGAGGAAAGCTCCGGGGAAAAGGAAGAACCGGAGGAAAGCCCTGGCGAAAAGAAAGAACCGGAGGAAAGCACAGTAACCGGAGTGCCGGAGCCAGAGGAAGAAAACAGGCTGACCACAGGCGAGGCGGAAGAGATGTCCGGCGAAGGCAGTGGCCAGGCAGAAGCCGGGGAAACATCCATAGAAGCAGAAGCTTCAGGAGGGGCGGGCGATGGCGGAAAAACCGATGTGCAGCCCCATGAGGCAGGAAGGCATAAAAAGAGAAGCACTTCTTCCGTATCAAAGCCGGAAGGCGGCACTGTGACAAGGAATGAGGAATACATGAGGGAAAGCTATGAGAAAGCAGCGTCTGACATTGAGAGGATACTGGATGCCATGGCTGAAAAAGAGGCATGCAGAAAGCTTGAAAATGAGCGCCTGGCAGAGCTGAATGAAATGGCACAGAACATCTCCTACGGCAACATCCATGAAGGCGTCCGGATGCACATCAACCGGATCGACAGCGTGGACGGGGAACTGGTGGAGCAGTATGACACTGTTGCAGCCCCGCTCATTGCGATATCAAGGCAGCTCCAGAAAAGCCTTGTGAAGCAGCTGCAGGACAGGCGGCGCGGCGGAAAGATGACCAGCCTGCTGATGGGAAGGCGGATGGATGTGCACGCGCTCTGCAGGAATGACGGAAAGGTATTTTACAAAAATGTGCTTCCGGTGGAGGCACCGGAGCTTGCGGCAGGCCTGCTCGTGGACGAATCAGGTTCCATGAGCTCCTGTGACAGGGCAACCTACGCGAGGGCGGCTGCCATCATCCTGCATGATTTCTGTATAAGCCTCGGCATTCCGGTCATGGTATACGGGCACAGCACGGGACATGACCGCAGGAAAGGCGTGGATACGGTGGAGCTTTATTCCTACGCGGAATTTGACGGGTATGACAATGATGACAGGTACCGCCTGATGGATATTTCAGCAAGGGGCAGCAACCGGGACGGGGCAGCGCTCCGTTTTGTGGCGGAACAGCTCTCAAAGAGGACAGAGGATGTGAAGATGCTCATACTGGTTTCGGACGGGCAGCCGGCAGATTCAGGCTATTATGGAACTGCGGCAGAAGAAGACCTCCGGGGGATCAGGCAGGAATACATGAGGAAGGGCATCCTGTTCGTGGCAGCGGCCATCGGGGAGGACAAGGAGGACATTGAGCGGATCTATGGCGATTCGTTCATGGATATTTCCAACCTGAATGAACTCCCGGCAAAACTGACAGGGATCGTGAAGCGGCATATCCGCGTATAACCGTAACAGCATTTACAAAGCAGGGCAGATGGAATGGATCTTACGGATCCGCAGATCTGTCCTTTTTTTGTTTTGACAGCCGGCAGGGGATACCTGCATGGCTGCGGTCATGTGAAATTTTAAACAGAGTAACCGGACAGGCAAAGAACGCTGCCTGTTTACCGGCAATAAAAGGCGGCAGGAACCCGCTTTCATAGAAGAGCCGGTCAGGCAGCAGGTGGTGCCATCTGTTTGCCGGCAATAAAAGGCGGCAAAAAACCATTTTCATAGAGGAGGAAAAGGCCATGGTGACAAAAATTGAAATGATCCGGGTGGGGGACATTTACAGCAATCCCTTCAACCCGAGAACAGAGCTGGGAGACCTGGAGGAGATGACGGAATCCGTCAGAA
>CAMHJT010000124.1 GCA_946185495.1 uncultured Clostridiaceae bacterium
TTTTTTCTCGTTGTCTTCATATTGGCGGAGGCCTTGACATATCCTTTTAAGGACAGCGCCATGACGCCCTGCAGCACCAGGCTTCCTGTTCCGATCAGCATGATGCAGCTCATAAATGTGTGTTCCTTCAAAAGTTCCTTCAGCATATGATCCCTTCCTATCTGTCATTTCATTCGGAAGCTGCCGCAGCCTTTTTTCCACGGACGGCTTCCCGTTGTATTTGATACCTTTAGTTTACCTGTCCCTATGCGTAAACTCAATAGGACGCGTCCGCAACTTTCCGCCGGAAATCAGATAATCCCCTGAAAAAGTGCGGATTTGGATGAATTTCGACAGTTTTCAGCTGGCAGGACCGCTCCCTTTTCAGCAAAATACATATATTGCAAAAAGGCTGACCTATGATATACTATTGCTGTAACTGTCTGATCATTTTTGATATTATCCATGACAAAAGAAAGGATTAAATATATGAAAAAGATTGTTCTCACCGGCGGAGGCACAGCCGGACACGTCACCCCCAACATTGCCCTCCTGCCCAGTCTCGCGGAGGCCGGTTTTGACGTACACTATATCGGTTCCTATGACGGAATAGAGCGCAAGCTGATAGAGGATGCCGGAATTCCATATTACGGGATTTCCTCCGGCAAGCTGAGACGGTATTTTGACCTGAAGAATTTTTCCGATCCCTTCCGCGTGATCAAGGGACTGAAGGAAGCAAACCACATTCTGAAAAAACTGCAGCCGGATGTCGTATTTTCAAAGGGCGGCTTTGTCACCGTGCCCGTTGTCATGGCTGCGAAAAAAAATAAAATCCCGGCCATCATTCACGAATCGGATATGACGCCGGGCCTTGCCAACAAGCTGTGCATTCCCTCCGCCGCGAAGGTATGCTGTAATTTCCAGGAGACCTTGAACCTGCTTCCGGAGGGCAAGGCGGTCCTGACCGGAACGCCGATCCGGAGCGAGCTTTTTGAGGGAAACGCGTCAAGAGCCGCGCAGTTTTGCGGGCTGGAAGCGCCGGAGCCCACCATTCTGGTCATCGGCGGAAGCAGCGGCAGCATGGTCATCAACAAGATCGTCCGGGAAAGCCTCGATGAGATTTTAAAGAACTTCCAGGTCATCCACCTGTGCGGCAAGGGCAACCTCGACGAATCCTTAAATGAAAAAAAGGGCTACGCCCAGTTTGAATATGTCTCAAAGGAACTGCGGGATCTGTTCGCGTTAAGCGACCTTGTAATCTCCAGGGCAGGCGCCAACGCGATCTGCGAGCTGCTTGCTCTTAAAAAACCCAATATTCTGATCCCGCTGTCCATGGCGGCAAGCCGCGGAGACCAGATCCTGAACGCCAAGTCCTTCAAGAAAAACGGCTTCAGCTATGTCATCGAGGAGGAGGAATTAAGCACCACCTCCCTGCTGAACGCGATCCGGGATGTGTCCACACACAAGGGACAGTACATCAACGCCATGAACGAGTGCGAGCAGGCGGATTCGGTCTCCATCATCATGAAGCTGATCAAGGAGCTGGCCGGGGCGTAACCCGGCCCCGCAGCCCCTTGAAGAAATCCGACAGCAGCGCCCCGCATTCCTCGCCAAGCACGCCGCTCTCAAATTCCACCTGATGATTGAAGGCCTCCACCTGAAAGAGATTTAACACCGAGCCGGCACATCCGGCCTTCGGGTTCATCGCTCCCACCACCACCCTCGGAATCCGTGCCTGAATAATGGCTCCCGCGCACATCTGGCAGGGTTCCAGCGTAATATACATGGTACAGCCTTCAAGCCTCCAGTCCCCGAGCTTCTTCGAAGCCTTTTCAATCGCGATCAGCTCCGCGTGCGCAAGGGTTGTCTTCCTCGCGTTCCGCTTGTTATATCCCCTTGCGATGATCCGGTCATCATATACGATCACGCAGCCGATGGGAACATCCATGGCCTGTCCCGCCTTTTTTGCCTGCCGGATCGCCTCCCGCATATATTTCTCATCTGTCGTCATCTTTTTATCTCCATTTTTTCCGGCGCATCCTGATCCACCTGCTTCATAGCCAACTATGCTGTCCGGGTGCAGTCTGCACAGCAGCTTCTTTTGTTTTCATCCCGGCATGCTGCGCGCAGTAAACGCGCAGGCCTGCCAAATATTATATCATTGTAACTCCTTCTCTGCAATGGCTCCTCTGCCAGCATTGCCTTCTTCTATCTTCCAGGCCGCCATTCGACGCCAGCCAATACAAAGATGGGGTTGTTTGCCACTAACAAATGGCTGTCATATCCGCAGAATTTATGGTATAATGGTACTGTTGATTTTAAGGAAACAAAACAGGTCTGCGCATTCACCGCGCAGACCGTACAAAACAGTATCATTTGCCGCGCAACTGTTCCGTACCTGCTGAACAGTTACGATATTATAATCCTCTCAGAAACGGAGCGCCCGCTATGTCATTTCAACTCAAAACCGACCGTTTATATTTGCAGATCGAGGACAGCCGCCAGGCCGGAAGGGTGCTCGATTTTTATCTGAGAAACCGTGAACTGTTTGACCGGTACGATCCCACCAGGCCGCCCCAGTTCTATACACTGGACTTCATGGCAACCTTCATGGAGATTGAATACCAGGATTCTGTCAAGGGAAAAATGCTTAGATATTACGTGTATCCCCTCGACGATCTGGACACCCTGATCGGCACCGTCAACTTTTCACGGATTGAGCACGGACCATTTTCACGCGCCGCCATCGGCTATAAATTTGACACAGCCTATCACGGAAAGGGCTACGCCTATGAGGCTTGCGCAGCCGCCATCGACGTCATGTTTTCCAATTACAAGCTGCACCGGATCGATGCGCGCGTCGCGCCGGACAACGTGCCCTCCATCCGGCTTCTGGAGAAGCTCGGCTTCTGCTATGAGGGAATCGAGATCAAGGGCGTCGAGGTCATGGGGCAGTTCCGCGACCACTACAGGTACGGGCTGATCTCCACGATCCAGTAACCGAATTCACCGGTCTTGATCCCCGTCTTTTTTACCGGGATGAACTGGTCAAATCCAAACATGTTGGCAAGGTATTTCTCGCGGTTGGAAAATACTCCCGGAACGCCGATGATCGAACGGCTGGTGCCGTCGTCAAACCGCATCCTGCCCAGCAGGAGATAGTGATAGGAATAATACCCATGTGTCAGGAAGCTGTTGACGCCGAGCTTCCAGTTGCGCATATCCAGCCTGCCGATGTCTCTGGGTACGATCCGCACACAGTCAAACAGCTCCGAAGCGTTATACATCGGAAGCCTGGGATATTCCCT
Source organism: uncultured Clostridiaceae bacterium (assembly GCA_946185495.1). Lineage (GTDB taxonomy): Bacteria > Bacillota > Clostridia > Lachnospirales > Lachnospiraceae > CAG-590. Next base: position 3,288 of record CAMHJT010000124.1, read on the forward strand.
GAGCATGGCTTCAAAGGCGTCCGCGTCTCCTTTCCCGGCTCTCCGCCTCTGGTAATACGGGCACTGTTCGCATGTTCCACGGCTGCCCTTTTGCGGCTGCGGCGCTTCCTCAGGGCTCACGTTTTTCGCCGCCGCATCAGTTTCCCCGAAAGAGGTCTTTTCCGGGTTTTTCTTAAATCCATCGCCTTTCCCGCTCTCTGCTTTCGCTGCCGAGGATCCGTCATTCATTTCGCAGGCTTTTTCCTCCGGCTCTCCGCCCGCTTTCTCTCCCGCTCCTTCCTTTCTGTCCTCCGGCTCTCCGCCCGCTTTCTCTCCCGCTTCTTCCTTTCTGTCCTCCGGTTTTCCGCCCGCTTCCTCTCCCGCTCCTTCCTTTCTGTCCTCCGGCTTTCCGCCCGCTTCCTCTCCCGCTCTTTTATTTCCGTCTTCCTGCTGCACCGCCTCCGCTGTGGCGGCCTGGGCGTCCCGCGCCTTTCCACCTGTCTGCCCATCCTGAACCGGCGCCGCCGCGCGCGGATTCCGGTATCTGCCGGAAATCTCCCGCACCCGCTCCGCCTCTGCGGCCTCCCTGACCGGCACCGTTTCCTGCTTCTTCGGCTTCTCCATTTCCTGCAGTACCAGCTCATAGTTTTTCCTGCTGCGATCCTGAAAATCCCCGATAAAATAATGCGAGGCGTGGTACACCACCGCCACGCCGTCAAAGGTATAGAGATCCCTGCCGGATCCGAAAACATTCATCCAATCCGTCTTTTTCTGAAAGGTCAGCACGCCCTCCAGGTTCGGCACCTCATCTACCCTTACCGCGATCAGCCTATCCCCTGCCTCATGATATAAATACAGCGAGGCCTCCCTGTCCTGTATGCCGGAGGGATCCTGAATATTGATAATTATCTTCACCGTCTCCCCCCGGATCTCCATTTTCAGAAACCCCGCTGTCGATCCGACCATACCATTATGGTACTGATAAAAGTATGAAATTTTCCGCTTGTAATTCTGCACGTCTCCCACTCCCTCCATAACCGGCATTCCTGATGCCGTCATTGCGAACTTATACTCGCGAACGAATTCAGCTGCCGATTTAAAACAGATTCCGCGGTATATGCAGTTCAACTAATCTCCTGCCTGGCGGCGGTCATTAAGTTGAACTAGTATAACCAGCCGGATATTTCCATTGTATGCAGGAAGCGGAAAAATTATGACTCACCCTTTATATTTCCTTATATTTCAGAAGTTCCTCAATATAGGCGTTTCCGTATACGGACATGATGCTGCCTTTTCTTGTTATATAGCCAATGACCAGAGGATCCTCTTCCTTTAATTTTATGGATACCATCCCTTTTAATATCGCCTCGTCTCCTGACAGCATCCCGCTGCCGATAGAATAACCGTTCAGTTCGCTTAAGATCTCCATGGACGTCGCCGCCGGCTGTGATATAAAAAGCTTTGTGGCTGCTTCTCGAATGGATGACGAAGCCGCAACCTCAATAACGCACTTGATCTGCGTTATATTCATGTTACAATCACCTCGCAATTCATATCGTGCCTCTCCTCTAAACAGCTAAATACCTTCGTTTCACCGCCTTCTGCGGTTTCCATTGGCCAGCAGATACAGCCTGAGGAGCTGCAAAATGGATGAGAACAGCGCCGCCACATAGGTGAGCGCGGCCGCGGTCAGCACCTTTCTCGCGCCTTTTAACTCGTCTCCCGCCAAAAGGCCGCCCTGGTCAAGCACCTTCATGGCCCTGCGGGAAGCGTCCAGCTCTACCGGAAGCGTGATCAGCTGGAAGAACACAACAAACGCGAACAGCACCACGCCGGCCTTGGCAAGCCCTGTCATTCCAAAGATCAACCCCACCAGGATCACTGGCCAGGACAGCTTGGAACCGATATTCGCGATCGGCACAGAAAGCGAACGGAGCTTCAACGGGGCGTATCCTACCTGATGCTGGATCGCGTGGCCGCACTCATGGGCTGCGACGCCGATCGCCGCCACCGAGGTTCCGCCATAGACCGAATCCGACAGCCGAAGCACCTTCTCTCCCGGTGAATAATGGTCTGTCAGTTCGCCGCCGATCCGCTCGATCCGGACATCATAAATGCCCGCGCTGCGCAGGATATACTCCGCCGCGTCCTGCGCTGTCATTCCCCTGCCATTCGAAAATCCGCTGTATTTTTTGTAAGTGCTGCTCACATTCCAGGAAGCAACGGCACAGATCGCTGCCCCGATCAAAACCAGAATATACGTATAATCCCAAAACATACTCTTTCCTCCTCTACAGAAGCGGTTTTGCAGCCGCTATCTCTTTCTGACTTCCAGATGCAGGCCTGTCCGGCCTGAGCAGTTCTTCCACATTCTCCCGCTGCAGGCCGCGCTTTCACCAGGCGGTGCCGGCATCTCTGTCTTAATATACCCGGATCTCGCTGATACATGTATCGTCGTAATCCGAACCTGCCTCCGCGCCTGTAATCGTGATCGTTATGGCGTCCGTTTCCACAGGAGCATCCAGCTCTACGCGGTTCAGATTCATCTCCGCGAGGGTTTCCCGCTCAGCCCCCTCAAATCCATATCCGCTGATTTCCTGTTCCTTTACCGTTCCATTTCCAAAGTCAACCCGTACCTTTGCCGCCTTTCCATTTTTCGCGAAAAGCTCCGCGTCCGCCACATATCCATTGCAGATCTGCACGCCGTACACAGGCTGCCGTCCGGAAAGCTTCAGCGTTACCGATTCGCCCTCGCCGGTGCCGGACACTCCCTCCGCCCAGGCCGTCGCGTAATCCCCGTCGATCAGGTTTTGCCCGGAATAGGTCTTGCCGTCTTGTCCCGGAAGCTCAGAGCTTGTATCAACAGACGCCACCTCGATCCGGTCGTCCCGATACCGGCCATACAGCAATGTCACGCCATAGCGGCTGTCCGGATTTTTCTGAAACAGCAGGTCGGCGTACCCCATATACTTCACGCTGCCCCCGTTGTCCTCATAAAATGCGGGCCCGGTCAGCAGATAGTACGCGTCATCCTCAAAAAACTGCATATGCTCTATGATCTCCCACGGTTCTCCGTCACCGTAGGACCACAGGATAAAGTCGTCCTCAATCTTCTCATAATGGTCTTCCTGCGTAAAATCCGGCGCGCCGAAAAGCTCCTTCATAAATGTCACGGTCTCGGAAACCGGGATCAGCCGGTCCGCCTCATAGGTCTCCCCGCCTTCCTGAAACGGGATCGCCCCTGAAAACGCGTTCTCCTCCGACAGGACATCCTTAAGCACCTGCGCCCTCAGCGATCCCTGCCGTCCGGCGTCGAGTTCGGAAAACAGGCAGCCCTTCTCATCCAGCACACGCGCGAAGGTCACGCATTTTCCCATCTCCGCCAGCAGCTCCGACTCCGCAGGAAGAACCGGATCCGTTTTCCGCAGCGCGTCGATCCTGTCCTTACACCACTGGTCTGTCACAGCGCCGTCCTCCTGTCCGCTGCCGTCATTTTCCGCATTCGCGCTGTCTGGCTCCTTCTCATCCGCGCCTTCGCCTTCCGGGAGTTCCTTCCCTGAAGCTTCATCAGCAGCTTCAGACACCGCGCCCTCCTCCACAGAACTGCTCTCCTTCTGCGTCGCCGCCGGATCCGTGCCGGAAGCCGGCTGTCCGCAGGCCGTAGCCAGCACCAGACCGGCAGCCAGCAGGCTCCCCGCAAGGCCTTTGCATCCCATATTGCTTTGTCCCTTAAAAAACTGAATCATTCTCATCTTGTTCACGCCCTTTCACAGATTTTGGAAAACCGCGTTTGGCCTGCAGCCATTCCCGGTCGTTTCTTCGGATCCTTTCCGACTTTTCGTTTTCTATCTTACACGATTCCGGCACAAAATACAACCACCACAGTTTTCCCGGCGTCATCCGGTCAGATGCCTATATCGTATATTCCGCCCAAAGCACAGGCGAAAACGGTATCCGGTTTCATAAAAATGTTTTCAGCGCTGCCGTCCCGCCCCCGTCCGGCGCGAACGATCCCGCGGGATCACCCGTTCACAGCAGATACGCGCGCCATAGCACACGCCGGAATAATCGCGTCCGCTCCTTCATAAGAATTATGGAATACACATGTGGAAGTAACAGCTATGAAACGCATGAAGCGCATATTCATCACAACCTGCCTGATCATCTTTTTTCTCTCCGCGCTGGCCGGCTGCGAGCTGGTGAAGACAGGCGCTGAAAAAATAAAAGACCTGGACTATACCGTATGTGACGAGAGCCGGCTGCCGGCGGAGCTTGCCGAGCTGATCAATGAGAAAAAAAAGGAGCCCTTCAAGCTGACCTACCGCACAAAGGATTACCTGTACATCGCGGTGGGCTACGGCGCCCAGGACCGCGCTGACCTTAATGTAAAAATGAAGGAGCTGTACCTGACAAAAAACGCGATCTATGTGGATACCGCCCTGGAATCCGCCGGATCCGCCACTCTGGAAAATAACCTTGTAAGCTATCCCTGGATTGCAGCCAAATGCCAGCTCTACGACCTGCAGGTCAATTTCCGCTGACAGCCGGATCCCGGAAAGGCGTGCCAGCGCGCGCCCTTCCGGCAAAGCGGCACACGTTCTTTCCGTCCGCTTCCGGCAGACGAAATGAAACACAGAAACTATTCCGCGGGCCTGCGCATTTACCGCGCGGGCCCTGCCCAAACAGTGTATGAAGCCATGCGGCGGATGAATCAGGATGCGCCCGCTGTGCATCTGCTTCGTACCTGCCAAACAGATGCCACATCATTTCCCCACATGAGGGATGGCATATCAGAACAGGAAACCGCATACAATGAATATAACGCGGCAGCCGGATTCTTTGCGGAATCCCGCAGGTCCGGCTGCGCATCGGCACCCGATTATTACATTCAGCGTTCCGCCAAAACACAGGCTGCCGGAAACTATTCCCTTCAGGGAAAGGGATAGGGCCAAACGTCGGTCCAGGCGGACAGGCGAAAACCGCCCGGCCGGAATCTGAATCACAGCAACCAATCATCAAGGAGGCAGTATGGAATTAAAAAAACAGGAAATCAAAAATTACATCTGGAAGTCCAAGAACGCAATGC
>CAMHJT010000125.1 GCA_946185495.1 uncultured Clostridiaceae bacterium
CAGCTTGTGAAGGACAGCATCAGCTCGGAGTCGAATCAGGCTATTGAGAACATGCAGAAATATAACGAGTCTCTTCAGAACGAACTGGAGAAGACGAACCGCAAGTTAGAGGAACAGGAGCGGATCGCCAAGACTTATACGGAAAAGATGGAGATGATCTCCAAAACTCTGGTGGACACCAACGAGCGCTGTGATATTATGATTCGGGAGACAGAGGAAAAGTGTGAAAATAAGCTGAAGGAAGCAGAGGATAAGAGCAGCGCCATGCTGGCAGACGCGGAGGCGAAGAGCAGCGAGATGCTGCGCGCCGCGGAAGAGGAAAGCGACCGTATGCTGACAGAGGCAAAGACACAGAGCGAAAATATGCTGGCAGATGCCGAAAACAGAAGCAGTAGCATGCTGGAGGAATCTGAGAACAGGAGCCAGGCAATGCTGGCTCAGGCAGAGGAGGAGAGCGAGCAGCTGAGAACGCGTTCGGAGGTGGAATACAGGCAGTCTGTCGAAGAGAGAACGGAGACCTGTGAGAAGATGCTTGCGGACGCAAAGAGAGATCGGGACCGTATGCTTGGGGATGCCAGGGAGAAGGTTGCTTCGATCCGCGGCGCGATGCGCAGGGAGTTTGAGAGTGTAGGAAGCTATATGGCAAGCCTGATGCAGTCAGCAGACGGCATTGTGAAGGCCTGTGAGGAGGCGAAGGAGATTTCCGATAAGGCGTTCCGCGGTTTTGCAGACGCCAAGCTTCCGGAGCAGGGTACCGGAGAGGAAGAGGCTCCCGTACAGGAGCAGGAGCTTGTGCAGGCGGCGGGATTTACACAGGAGCCTGCGGAGGAGATGGATGAGATTCCGCAGATCCAGTTTAACTGATGGCGTTTAGGTAACGCGTTGGCTTACAGGAGAGCTTCTGGGACAGGATACTGTTTTTTCACCGCATTGACGGGGAAGCGGCGTTCTCGTGTCGTCTGAAAGCAGGAAATACGGAGCGGCCACAAAACGCTTTAATAGAGGAAAATAGAAAGGAAGCTGGTAATGGATACAAGAAGATTAGAAATGTTTCAAAATTTTACAGATGATATCAGGTATCCGCTGGTGGTATTTGAGAAGGAGAGCGGCAGGGTGCTGAAGATGAGCCCGGAGGCAGCAGAAATCCTGGGAGAGGATACGGAGACAGTGTCCCTTGAGCCTATCCGCCCGCCTGTTGCCGGCAATATCTGGGAGCTGCTCCACAGGAAAAAGGCGATGATCTGGAACCACATCCGTCTGATCACGGGTGAAAAGGAGCAGATCATCAACGGTTTGATCTATGAGGATGAGCAGGAGGAAAATGTGGTCTGCACGCTGTTGTTTGAGCTGCGCACGAGCCTTTACGGCAGCCTGACGCTCGAAAACATCGTGGACAGGGGCGGCATGGTGGCCATGCATATGGATAAGGTGGCAGACGGTTACCAGGTGCAGTATGTGTCGGGCAAGGTGGAAACCTACGGCTACACAAAGGAGAAGCTCATCGGCCATGTGGTCACGTTGGATCAGCTGGTCTGCGATGAGGATTCAGAGCGTGTGCGGGAGACCATTCACGCCAGCACAGAGGCGCATGACGATGACATTTCCATTGAGTGCCGGGTGCTGACGGATGAGAAGCAGCTGATTCCCACCCGTGTTTCTATATATTATATTTACAATGAGGAGGGCGTGCTGACCGGTTTTGAATTTCTGATGCTGGATCTGCGGGAGGAGATCCAGAGGAGCCGGGAGAATCTTTATCTGAGCAATGTCATTTCCAAGATGAAGAACGTGCTGATGGTCAAATCTTATTACCAGGGCAAGCGCGAGCTCAAATACCTGTCGCCCAATGCGGGCATTCTCGGCATGAATGTGGAGGCGATCAGGAAGGGCTTTAAGCTGGCGGAGGATTATATTTATCCGGATGACAGGGAAATGGTGTTGGACTCCGTCTACAAGGCGGTGGCCAACGGCGTAGGGGATTTTGTCTATACTATCCGCATGGTGCGCGATGACGGCCGGATGATCTGGGTGGAGAATGAGGTGACTGTGAACCGGATTTCAGACGGTGAGGCGGAGATCTCCTTCCTGATGACGGATGTGACCGAACAGAAAAAGATGGAAAAGGAAATGGCGGAAGGTGCTGAGCCTGGAGCGGCTGACGAAGAGGAGAGAGAGCGGATCCCGATTGAATTTGACAAGAACAACAAGAAGATGATCGCTGAGATCAATGATATGGCTGAACTGATGTGCAAGCATGAGAATTATTACGGCGTGCTGATCGATATCCATGGCCAGCTTCTCACGAGTCCTGTAGGCCCGGCGGACAATCTGGGGCAGTTTTATGACCTGTTTGAGCGGAGTGTGTTCAAGGATCAGTTTTCTTCTGTTCAGGAGCGGATGAAGGATCAGCTGATCCCGCAGAGTATTTCCTTTGAACTGGGACAGCAGCCGGTGTATATGATCTTCGCGCCCCTGTCCATTGAGAAAAATGTGATCGGCTACTGGGTGCTGGCGAGCTTTGACAAGGATAACGCGACCCTGTTGGGCGATACGGTGCAGCGGCACTGGAGGGCGGCAACCCATATCATGAATTATTTTTACTTTGAACAGGTGGTGGACAGCGAGCGCAGACGCCGGAAACTGGCGGAGCGCAGCCTGAAGAGGGAGCAGCAGGAGGAGGAGCTGATTCACGATATGCTGGAGATCCTCAACCGCTGTGGAGAAAACAGCCTGGAGCCGCTTTCCAACAAGTTAAGCTCATATCTTTTTATTTCCGATATCGGCTTGTATCTTGAGAATAAACAGACGAAAAGCGTGGAAAAATATTTTGTGCGGAATCAGATGGGAGAGGAGCCGGCTTACGCGGATAAGCTCTCAAGCTCGGTGTCGGAGTACCGGGTGCTTAAAGAGCTGTTCCGGGAAAAAAGCGTGCTGGTGCTTGACAAGTCCACACAGGATCCGTACCTGCGGGAGCTGATCCGCCAGACCAATCTGGAGAATATGCTGCTGCTTCCGGTGACTACGGTTTCCGGAAGGAAGGGATACATGACCTTTGCCAATACCAACAAGGAGCGGCCGTTCAACGAGAAGGATGTCTCCCTTGTGTCTACGATCGTGCATATCTTTGAGGCGGCGATCCCAAGCGCTCCGAAGGATGTGAAGAGGGATTTCCTGCATGAGGATATTCTTGAGACCTACGAGCATATCCGCGACGCGGTCTTTGTGAAGGAGAACCGCTCCGGCGAGATCATTTACGCCAACAAGGCGATGGACAAGCTGTTTGACTACAGCGTGGTGGGCATGCAGGTATCGGAGCTGATCAATGACCAGACCGAGCAGTACCGTCATATGCATGGCATGCGCAAGCGGTTTATCGCCAATAAGAAGGTGACCAAATGGCAGAGCTACATGAAGGATCTCGACCAGATCATGAATATTGTGGAGATCCAGCTTGGAAGTCATCTAGGAAGGGACTGCAGCCTGTATATCCTCAAAAAGAATAAAAAATAAACAGCAGAAATAACTATTGCATAGGACGCGGGACGATCGTTCATGTGCGAGGAAGAAAATGTAGCCGTAGCGGGCTACGGCGGGGCTTTTGACAGGATGAAATAATCGTAATGAAACAGGCAGATTATGACGATAGATATAGGAAAGGGGTAAGAACATGGCAAGTTCGGACATAGGAATCGATTTGGGTACAGCCAGTATCCTTGTGTATGTAAAGGGGAAGGGGGTTGTGCTGAAGGAGCCGTCCGTGGTGGCCTTTGACCGGGAAACCAGCAAGATCAAGGCAATCGGGGAGGAGGCCAGGCTGATGCTTGGCCGGACGCCGGGCAATATCGTGGCGGTGCGGCCTCTGAGACAGGGCGTGATCTCTGACTACCGGATTACGGAAAAAATGCTCAAGTACTTTATCCAGAAGGCTGTGGGAAAGAGCTTTTTTGGCAGGCGTCCGAGAATTTCCGTGTGCGTACCCAGCGGCGTGACCGAGGTGGAGAAGAAGGCGGTGGAGGACGCGACCTATCAGGCCGGAGCCAGGGATGTGTCTATCATCGAAGAGCCGGTGGCGGCGGCGATCGGCGCCGGAATCGACATTTCCAGGCCATGCGGCAACATGATTGTGGATATTGGAGGCGGTACGGCGGATATCGCGGTGATCTCCTTAGGCGGCACAGTGGTGAGCACCTCCATCAAGACGGCGGGAGATGATTTTGACGAGGCGATTGTGCGGTACATGCGCAGGAAGCATAACCTCCTGATCGGAGAGCGGACGGCTGAGGAGATCAAGATTAAGATCGGCACCTGCTACAGAAGGCCGGAGAATCTGACGCTGGAGATCCGGGGAAGGAATCTCGTGACAGGTCTTCCGCGTACCGTGGTAGTGAGCTCGGAGGAGACGGTTGAGGCGCTGGAGGAGGTGACCGAGGAGATCATCGAGGCGGTTCATTCCGTGCTGGAGAAGACGCCGCCGGAGCTTGCGGCGGATATTGCGGACCGGGGCATTGTCCTTACAGGAGGCGGCGCGATGCTGCACGGGCTGGAGGAGCTGATCGAGGAGGAGACCGGGATCACGACGATGACGGCGGAGGATCCGATGACCTGCGTGGCGATCGGGACAGGGAAATATATTGAGTTTTTGAGCGGAGCAATGGAAGAGGAATAGGGCGGCAGTAATGGCTGCAAAGAGAGCGGCTGTAATATAGCAGGTGACAGGAAAAGGACAGGCATGAAGAACAGGGTAATGTAAGGAGAGGGGTTATGGTAAGAGGTTTGTATACCGCATGGACGGGCATGCGAAATGAGCAGAAGCGTCTGGATGTGATCTCCAACAATATGGCGAACGCGGACACGATCGGCTTTAAGAAGGAGAAGGTCACCTCTCAGTCCTTTGAGGACGAGCTGACATTCCGGATCCATGACAACAATGTCACGCCGGCCCTGCACAGAAGGATCGGCAATATGAACCTGGGGGTTAAGATCGGGGAGACATATCATGATTTTACCCAGGGAAGCTTGAGAGAGACGGGGAATACCTATGACCTGGCTCTTTCCGGTGACGGGTTTTTTACGATTGAGACGACCAACAAGCAGGGCGTGACAACGACGAGATATACGCGGGACGGATCCTTTACGGTGACGGTGGACGGCGATCTCACGACGAAGGACGGGGATTACGTGCTGGACACGGACGGCAACCATATCAGGATTGACGGAGCTTATACGGCGAAAGAGGTTTCCTTTGACCAGAAGGGCAATGTCTTAGTGGACGGGGACACGATCGCGACGCTGGGGATCGTGAATTTTGAAAATCCACAGGCGCTGCTGGTCTACGGCGAGAATATGTATGAGCCGACCGCGGCAGCGGGAGAGGCGGACGCCACAGCCGTTGTCCATCAGGGATATCTGGAGATGTCCAACACCAATGTGATTCAGGAGATGGTGGACATGATCACGGTCACAAGGGCGTATGAGGCCGGGCAGAAGATGATACAGACAGTGGATTCCACGCTGCAGCATTCTGTCAATGAGATCGGGAAGGTGTGAGGATAGGAGGATAAGCGTATGATGCGTTCATTATGGACTGCTGCATCGGGCATGATCGCGCAGCAGACAAATCTGGACACGGTGGCAAACAACCTGTCCAATGTAAATACCGCAGGCTATAAGAAGGATTCGGTGGAATTTAAGTCCCTGCTGTATCAGAACCTGCAGTCGAAGTCGACCAATAATGCGGCGGAATTAAAGCCGGTACCGGCGCAGGTGGGACTGGGTACCCGCGCGGCTTCCATCACGACGGTATTTACACAGGGGAATCTGCAGAGTACAGACAATAATGCCTTTATGGCGATCGAGGGAAACGGCTTTTACAAGGTGCAGGACGGGGACGGCAATGTCAGCTACACCCGTGACGGCAGCTTTACCATTCAGCCGGTGGAGGACGGTATCATGCTCTGTACGGCAGAGGGATATCCGGTGCTTGACCAGAACGACCAGACCATTGTGCTTCCGAAGGAATGCGGTATGGACGGGTTTATGGTGGACCAGGACGGGAAGTTCTCCGTGATCAAAGATCCGATCCAGAAGACATTTGAACCGCTGACAAAGGAAATAAACGGCCAGGAATACCAGCAGCAGATCGGCCTGGTGCAGTTCAACAATCCCGCCGGATTAAACAGTGTAGGAGGAAACCGCTATCAGGTGACACCGGCTTCCGGTGACGCCATGGAGGAAGCCACCTCGGAGACGCTGGTAAAGAGTAAGGTACATCAGGGCTATCTGGAGATGTCGAATGTGCAGGTTGCGGATGAGATGGTCAACATGATCGTCGCGCAGCGGGCGTATGAGATGAATTCCAAGGCGATTCAGGCAACCGATGAGATGCTGCAGCAGGCAAATAATCTGAGGAGCTGATTACAATAAAAAGATGAGTCAGGTGACAGAACTGCGTTATTCCAATACGAATACATATCTGGTGCGGGGAGAGGCCGGCATGCTTCTCTTTGACACCGGCTGGGCTGGCACATACAGGCAGTTTACCAGAGCGCTGGGTGAGATCCATGTGCGGGCGCAGGAGGTAGACTGCCTTTTTGTGTCGCATTTTCATCCGGACCATATGGGGATCGCACAGGAGATCGCCGATCTGGGCATCTCCATGGTCGTGATGGAGCAGCAAAAGGGCTATATCCACAGCGCGGATCACATTTTCGCGAGAGACAAGTCCGTTCCGTTTGTGCCGGTACGGGAGGAAGAGGCCACATTGCTGTCTCTCGGAGACAGCAGGGAGTATCTGGCGCGTCTTGGCATAAAGGGGGAGATCCTCTATACGCCGGGGCACAGTGACGACAGCATTTCCCTGTGGCTGGATGAGGGAATCGCCTTGGTGGGGGATCTGAATCCGCTGTATGAGCTTCCGCTGCATCAGGGCACGCAGATCGAGAAGAGCTGGGAGATGCTGCTGGCGCGCAGGCCGAGGAAGATTTATTACGGGCACGCAAGGACGGCGGTTTTGGATGATCTGCAATACTCCGGCCTGGCGGATAGGATCGAAGGCGGGCTGGACGGAAGTGGAAAAATGTCTTCCGAGAAGCCGTCCTCCGGCAGGACAGAAAACCAGAGGGAGATCTACAGTCTGGTCAGAAAAATGATGAAATACATTGACAAAGGATACAGCCTGGAGCAGATTCAGAGAAAAACCGGGGCGGACAATGTGTTTGTGGAGGACGTGACGCGGATGTATCTGACCCACAGGAATGTCAGTGTACAGGGAATCCTGGACCGGATCGAGATTAAGAATAAGTAGAAAGAAAATGACAACTACTCAGCAGGTCTGCGCATTCACTGTGCAGACCGTGCCAAAAAAAAATAATTTTGCCGTGCAGCGGGTGAATTAGGACGCGTCAGCTTCACCCGCTGCGTAACAGTTCAGCATTTGCTGAGCAGTTACGGAAAATATGGAAGTTAGGAAAGGGACCAATTGAAGTCCAAATTGTGTGACAATTTTTTATTAACTTACATTCGTAGTTAGTAAACTGTGAACTTTTCATAAAACTTTTTGATAATAATGACGTATCTATTGACATTCATGCATTTTTCATGTTAAATGTTTCTATATGGGTATAAAATAGAGGAGGTGGAACACTATAATGGACATAGGATTAGGAAATGTTTATAGCAGCTATTTTACAAAAGCGTCTGAAGCCTCTTCTTCCGCATTGGAGAGTACGTTGAGCAAAGTGACTCCCGATACATCTGAAGAAGAATTGATGGATGCCTGCAGGAAGTTCGAGGCGTATTTCCTGGAGCAGATCTACAAGGGCATGGAAAAGACCATCATGAGGGCAGATGACGAGGGAAGCGGAGCCATCAGCCAGTATGAGGAGTATTTTGGCGATATGCGCACCCAGGCATACGCGAAAGCGTCTTCGGAGCAGGGAGACGGTGTCGGACTTGCAAAGCAGCTCTATGAGCAGATGAGACGTAACTACGGACTATAATTCAGAAGAGAGAGGAATGCATATGAAGATCGAGAAGTTAACCGAAAGCGAAGAATTAGTAATGAAGGCAATTTGGGACTGTGA
>CAMHJT010000126.1 GCA_946185495.1 uncultured Clostridiaceae bacterium
AGAGCCATAGAGATTGGTAAGACCGGTCGATGGCTTCCGGCGGGCAGGAGAGAAGATATTTCTTCTGCTTACCGATCAGCATGATCAAAGAGCAGCGGGCAGCGGCAGGCGGAAGCCGGCTGGCGGTTTGCGGTGAACAGGAGGGATATATTCCCCTGCCTGCTCGATTAGATATAATAGAAGGAGGTTCCCAGCGTGTTTGATTTCAAAGTGCCAAGAATCGAGATCGCAGAGATTTCAGATGACAACAGATACGGTAGATTTGTAGTAGAACCTTTAGAGAGAGGCTATGGTACAACACTTGGTAACTCACTGCGGAGGATCATGTTATCCTCATTGCCGGGTTCGGCAGTCAGTTATGTGAAGATCAAGGGTGTTCTGCATGAGTTCAGTTCCATTCCCGGCGTGAAGGAGGATGTGACCGAGATCATCATGAACATCAAGGAGCTTGCGATCAAGAACAACAGCAGCTCCAACGAGCCGAAGCAGGCCTATATAGAGTATGTTGGCGAGGGCGTTGTCACCGCAGCAGATATTCATGTAGACAGTGATATTGAGATCCTGAATCCGGAACTTGTGATTGCGACATTAAGCGGTTCCGAGGCAAGGTTTGATATGGAACTTACGATAACCAAGGGCAGAGGTTATGTGGGTTCTGATAAAAATAAAAAAGAAGATGCTTCTATTGACGTGATCGCCATTGATTCCATCTACACTCCGGTGGAGAGGGTGAATCTGATCGTGGAGAATACGCGTGTGGGTCAGATCACGGATTATGATAAACTTACATTGGATGTATATACCAATGGAACGCTGGCGCCGGATGAGGCGGTCAGCCTTGCGGCAAAGGTGCTGAGCGAGCATTTGAGCCTCTTCATTGACCTGTCAGAGAATGCCAAGGCGGCAGAGATCATGGTCGAGAAGGAGGACAACGAGAAGGAAAAGGTTCTGGAGATGAACATTGATGAACTGGAGCTTTCAGTTCGTTCCTTCAACTGTCTGAAGCGCGCAGGCATTAATACAGTAGAAGAATTGACAAGCAAGACTTCTGAGGATATGATGAAGGTTCGGAATCTGGGACGCAAGTCTCTGGAGGAGGTTCTGAATAAGCTGAAGGAGCTTGGATTATCTCTCAATCGTGGAGATGAGTAATATAGTATGAACACTTAAGCCGAATAAGAGTAAGCAAAGTGAAGGAGGAAATACATCATGGCAATGTATCGTAAGCTTGGAAAGAAACAGGCAGCAAGAAAGGCGTTACTTCGTAATCAGGTGACACAGTTATTATATCACGGCAAGATTAAGACAACTGAGGCTAGGGCAAAGGAGATCCGCAAGATCGCAGAGAGCATGATCACACTTGCGGTGAAGGAGAGAGACAATTTTGATGAGGTAACTGTAACAGCAAAGGTTGCGAGAAAAGATAAAGACGGTAAGCGCATCAAAGAGGAAGTAGATGGCAAGAAGGTTACAGTATATGATGAAGTTGAGAAGACTGTCAAGAAGGATCAGCCGTCTAAGCTTCATGCGAGAAGACAGATGCTTAAAGTGCTCTATCCGGTGGTAGAGGTTCCGACTGAGGCAGCTGGCCGTAAGAAGGGAACCAAGAAGGTTGACCTGACAGAGAAATTGTTTAATGAGTATGGACCGAAGTATGCCGGCCGTAACGGTGGTTACACCAGAATCGTGAAGATTGGACCGCGTAAGGGTGATGCAGCTATGGAGGTTATCATCGAGTTAGTATAAGGTTCAGATAAGATGGGAGGCTGATTGCAGTCTCCCTTTTTGTATCGTAGAGCCGCTGGGGGAGATGTCAGCTATGGCTGGCCGGCGGCTCGCGGCGGGCAGGAATGATTTGCGTTTTTCCTGCCCGATCATCGCGGAGCGCCGGGAGCGGGTCATCATGAAACTTATTGAAATAAAAAATCTGATATTTGAATACTTCAGGCGGGATTCAGAGGGAGCCGTGGAGGAAATGGTGGAAGCCTTGAAGGACATTTCTATTGGTGTGCAGCAGGGGGAATGGATTGCGATCCTTGGACAAAACGGTTCCGGCAAATCGACTCTGGCCAAGCAGATCAACGCGCTGCTGCTGCCGGCTTCGGGCTCTGTTGTTGTAGATGGGATGGACACCTCTGAGGAGGAGCTGCGCCTTCAGATCCGGCAATGCGCCGGCATGGTATTTCAGAATCCGGAGAACCAGATCGTGGGCAATCTGGTTGAGGAGGACACAGCCTTTGGTCCGGAAAATCTCGGCCTGTCTGTCGAGGAGCTGTGGAACAGGGTCAATGACGCCCTGTCTGTGACAGGCCTGGAGGAGTATCACGCCAGCCAGACCTCGCGTCTGTCGGGCGGGCAGAAGCAGAGGCTTGCCATTGCAGGGGTACTTGCGATGGAACCCAAATGCATCGTGCTGGATGAGGCGACTGCGATGCTCGATCCGGAGGGAAGACAACAGGTGCAAAAAATCGTCCGCTGGCTTCAGAAGGAGCGGGGGATGACCGTGATCCAGATCACCCATCACATGGAGGAGGCGCTTGCAGCAGACCGCGTTTTTGTCATGAAGCAGGGGAGCGTGGCTGCTTCCGGTACGCCGGATCAGATTTTCGGGAGGAAGGAGCTGCTGGAGGAGTGCGGTCTTTGCCTGCCGCAGCTTTATCAATATCTCTATTTTTTGAGGGGACAGGGGATTTTGAGTGAGCGCGAGGCGGGGCGGATCAGAAATGTGGAGGAGCTTTCCAGTGTGCTTTGCAGGCGGTATCTGGAAAAAGGCGGAGAGATAGAAAAACGCGTCCGGGGACGCGGGAACGCAGGGAATCTGTCCACCGCGGAGGAACAGAGGTATCGCTGCCTTACGGAAGGAATCTGGCTGGATCATGTGAGCTATATCTACGATAAGGGGTTCGCGCATGAACGGACTGCGCTCAGTGATATCAGCCTGGGAATCGGCAGGGGTGAGTTTGTGACGGTCATCGGCAGAACCGGATCCGGAAAATCGACATTGACCCAGCTTCTGAACGGGCTGTACCAGCCCTCGGAGGGAAAACTGTACTTTAATGGCGTGGACAGCTCCGAACCGGATTTTCCGGTAAAGCTGCTCAGGCAGAAGGTGGGGCTTGTGATGCAGTATCCGGAGCATCAGCTGTTTGCGGATACGGTGGAAGCGGATGTCTGCTTTGGGCCGGAGCATAGCGGATTGTCGAAGCTTGAGGCGCAGAAGCGGGCCTATGAGGCCATAGCAGCAGTCGGATTGCCGGATACTATCTATGACGCGTCGCCGTTTCAGCTTTCGGGCGGACAGAAGAGAAGGGTCGCGATCGCCGGCGTGCTCGCGATGCAGCCGGAATACATGGTGCTCGATGAGCCTGCCGCCGGACTGGATCCCCGGATGGCAGCAGAATTGTTCGGGATGCTCCGCAGGCTCTGTGACAGGGACGGGATTACGATCGTAACGGTATCCCATTCCATGGAGGACGCCGCGGAATACGCGGACCGCATTCTTGTGATGGACCGGGGCGTGGTCAGGATGGATGGCGCGGTCTGGGAGGTCTTTGGACAGCCTACGGAGCTTGAAAAGCTGGGAATGTCAGTGCCAGCGGGCATCACTCTGCTTAAGGGGCTGTCTCAGGCCGGAGCGGATGTAGAGCTTTCCAGATGCAGGCAGATGGAGATCTGTGAGGAGCTGGCACGTGTGCTCTCATAGAAAATATGCTTGTTTTGCCTGCATGGAAAGGGTTTTGGAGATATAAAGGCAGATTTGGAATGGGTTTCATACATCTTGCATGGAAGGGGGAAGCATGGCGTGGGAAAGGATATTACGATCGGACAGTATTATCCGGCGGATTCATTTATACACAGGCTGGATCCAAGAACAAAACTGGCAGGCATGGTGGTCTATGTGACAACCCTTTTTTTCCTGCGGGATCTCCGTCTGTTTGCGGTCGCTTTTATTCTGCTTGCAGCGGCAGTGGCCTTGTCAAAGGTTCCGCTGAGGTATATGCTGAGGGGAATGCGTCCCCTGGCATGGATGCTTGCGCTGTCTGTGCTGTTTACCCTGTTTTCTGTGACCGGGACGACGGTGCTGTGGCAGTGGCATTTCCTGAAGATTACGGAGACAGGCCTGACCACGGCGATCTATCTGGGGCTCAGGCTGTGCTTTATGATACCGGGTACCTGCCTGCTGACCTATACGACAACTCCGACTGCCATTACAGACGGCATGGAGAAAATGCTCGGATGGATGAACAAGCTGGGTGTTCCTGTTCATGAGCTCGCGATGGTGATGTCCCTGGCGCTCCGGTTCATCCCGGTGCTGACGGAGGAGCTGCACCGGATCATGAAGGCGCAGACCGCGAGAGGCATTGATTTTCAGGAGGGAAGCCTGCCGCAGCGTGTCAGAAAGCTGATACCGCTTGTGATACCGTTGTTTGTATCGGCAATAAGACGCAGCGACGAGCTGGCCATGGCGATGGATGCCAGATGCTATCACGGCGGAGAGGGCAGGACGAATCTCAAGCCTCTGCAATACCGGGGGCGGGATCGTATGCTGCAGGCGGGAATGGCGGTGTATATGATCGGCATGCTGTACCTGTCTGTCAAGCTTTAGGATTTGGAAACCAGCCATTTGCGAAACAATGTACCTTTTCGATTGGCTTTGTGCAGAATATATTTTTTTCTTGGCTAATGTTCCTAATGCCGGCAAAAAAACATATATCCTGCACAAAGCCTATGCCTTATTCTATATTTTGAGTTTTGCAATTGCCTGGAATTTGAAAACGTGTAGGAGGAGCAGATGAAACGAATCAAACTGACGGTTGCGTATGACGGCACCAATTACTGCGGGTGGCAGATCCAGAAAAATGGCATCACGGTTGAGGAGGTGCTGAATAAGACGCTTTCCCGTTTCTTTGGCGAAGAGATTGTGGTGATCGGTGCCAGCCGGACGGATTCCGGCGTACACGCCATGGGAAATGTAGCCGTATTTGACGCCAACGTCACAATGCCGCCGGAGAAGATCAGCTATGCCATCAATAACCTGTTGCCTGCGGACATCCGGATTCAGAAGTCGGAGGAGGTAGCGGCGGATTTTCATCCGAGATACTGTGATACGGCCAAGACATATGAATACCGCATTTACAACGCGCAGTTTCCTGATCCAATGGTGCGGCTTTATTCCCATTTTGTCTATTTTCATCTGGATGAGGCAAAGATGCAGCAGGGCGCGGACTACCTGGTGGGAGAACACGATTTCAAGAGCTTCTGCACGCCGAGGCCGGATGTGGAAAATACCGTTCGCACCATCTATGGCATTGCGGTGATCCGGGAGGGCAATATGCTCCGGATCCGGATCCGGGGAAATGGATTCCTGTATAACATGGTACGCATTATTGTTGGCACGCTTCTGAAGGTGGGGATGGGCATGATCCCGCCCGAACAGGTCGGCGTGATCCTTGAGGCGAAGGACAGGACGAAGGCCGGACACAAGGCGGCGGCCTGCGGGCTCACGCTGATGGAGATTGAGTATCTGTAGGAAAGATTATAGCGATGAGCCGGAGCATGCGGATATGATTTCCACGAAAATGGAAATCAGGAATCGTATCGGCCTCAGACATTGCGGCTGGTTTGGAAAAACGGAAACATGGAACAGGATTTACAAAGGAAAGAAACGGGGGGCAGGCGGATGCTTGAGAAGAATCAGGAATGTGAAATGCTGATCGAGGATATGGGAAATGACGGGGAGGGTATCGGACATCTGGAAGGAATGGCTGTCTTTGTGAAGGATACGGTGATGGGAGACAGGATCCTTGTGAAGCTGATCAAGGTCAAAAAGCAGTACGCCTATGGACGCCTGATGCGCATTCTGGAACCGTCCGCCTTCCGCGTGGAGCCAATCTGCCCGCTGGCCAGGAGCTGCGGAGGCTGTACACTGATGCAGATGGAATACAACAGGCAGCTTGCATGGAAGCAGGACAAGGTGCTAAACTGCATGAAACGGATCGGAGGCATTTCACAGGCAGAGGAGCTGATGGAGCCCATCATAGGAATGGATGTACCGGAAGACGCGGCGTTTCCTGCAATCCATTACCGGAACAAGGCGCAGTTCCCGGTGCAGAGGGGGAAGGACGGCAGGATCAAAATCGGGTTTTACGCCGGCAGGACCCATGATGTGATGGATACGGACCGCTGTTACCTGCAGGTGCCTGTGACGGAGGAGATTGTGTCGCGGATCCGTCATTTTATGGAACAATATCAGGTAGAGCCCTACCATGAGGAGACGCATTCCGGCCTGGTGCGCCATATCCTGACACGCACCGGCTGGCATACCGGGGAGGTCATGGTGTGTCTGGTCATAAACGGAACCAAGCTTATGGGAAAACGGGACAGAAAAACCGGAAATGCGGAGCGGCGTGGAATTGAGGGAGAAAACAAGCGCCAGCCGCAAGGCGGAGGCCAATACAATGTGGAGGCACAGTTTGTGGAGTGCCTTAAGGACATTCCGGGTATGGTCAGCATCTCCCTTAATTATAATCCGGAAATGACGAACCGTATTCTTGGCAGCACCTGCCGGACGCTTTGGGGACAGGATCATATTACGGACACGATCGGTGATGTAAAGTATCAGATCAGTCCGCAATCCTTCTACCAGGTCAACCCGCAGCAGACGGAGAAGCTCTACGCGAAGGCTCTGGAGTATGCCGATCTGCATGGCAATGAGACAGTCTGGGACCTGTACTGCGGGATTGGAACCATTTCCCTGTTCCTGGCGCAAAAGGCGAGAAAAGTGTACGGTGTTGAGATCGTGGAGGCAGCCGTTGAGGATGCGAAAAAAAACGCGGCGCTCAACGGCATTGGGAATGTCGAATTCTTTGCAGGAAAGGCGGAGGAGGTATTTCCCGCGCAATATGAAAAGACCGGGGAGCGTGCCAATGTGATCGTGGTCGATCCACCCAGAAAGGGATGCGACGCCACACTGCTTGACACTATTGTGAGGATGGCGCCGGACAGGATCGTCTATGTGAGCTGTGATCCCGCTACGCTTGCCAGAGATGTGAAGGTGCTGGCGGGAGCAGGTTTTGCGGTAAAGCGGATCTGCCCGGTGGAGCAGTTTTCGCATAATGTTCACGTCGAAACAATTATGAAACTTGTGCGAAAATAAGCCGTTTCTAAGGATTATAAAAGGCAGTTTAGCGAACTTGCCACAATTTGCCACCCATATTTTATAATTTGTCACTGAACAGAAAATGCCGTCATATAGGCGGCATTTTTCTTTGACCTGACAAAATACTTTTATATGTTTTTCGTCCTGATATAACCGTTATGTGGGTTGTAAGGCATAGGAAATTCGTAGTATAATACTTGGAGATTGAATAATAAAAGGATGGAACGGTATGGGAGATAGTGAAGAACCCAAGGGTATTGATTATTGGTATCTTGACCGGGAAGCCAAAAAGTGGCGTATCAGGGATGATGCCCCTGAATGGGCGAAGGAAGAATTTGAAGAATTTTACAATGACGAACCTGATGAAGATGGTTTGATCAGAGAGTAAAAAGCACTGTCGTTGTTGTAAAGGTGGTGATTGGATGGCAAAAATCAAAGCAACAGGCAAGGTCAACGGCTACGAATGTGATGTTGAATGTTCTGATACCGGGGAAGGCTTGGTCATTGATTTCAATGGTGAAGAAGATGAACACCTTGAGCGACAGTTCAGGCACGAACTGAACAAATATCACCCGGTCGGCGGCACATATTACCCGCCGCAGGAAAGCATGATGAACGGCCTGCATATTTTGGAGCTTGGCTATTTACCAACTCGTGGTTGATATTTATAAACTCACGGAACAAAATTCTGTTCCGCTCTTTTAATGGCATAAGCCTAATGCCTCTACCTGATGTGACTCAGACTACTTGTATACTTTGAATATCGAACAAGGCCTTTGTTAGGTTTCGGCCTGTACCTTTAAGATTTTACACTATTCAAGGATGTTTTAGAAAGCAACCCCATATCTTTTGTTCGATATAAAATATTATAGCAAACATATGTTCTCTTGTCAACCATGAATTATAAAATAGCCA
>CAMHJT010000127.1 GCA_946185495.1 uncultured Clostridiaceae bacterium
CCGGACGGTGAGGAGGAAAGCAAAAGCCGGCCGGACGGAGCGGAGGAAAACGAAAGCCAGCCGGACGGAGCGGAGGAAAACGAAAGCCAGCCGGACGGAGCGGAGGAAAACGAAAGCCAGCCGGACAGCCTGGAGGAATATTTCCGGAATGTGCGCATCCGCCACCTGATGGAGGACGGCAGCGGGACAATATGGGTGAGCACCTATGGTCCGGAGGGGCTTTTATGCATTCTGCCGTCGGGTGAGATTCGCTCTTATCACGATGCGCAGGGATTGCTGGGCAGCCGTTTCCGGTTTACGCTGGCGCTTTCGGATGGCAGCATTCTGGCGGCTTCAACGGAGGGGCTGAATTTTATCCGGAACGGAAAGGTAGCCGGTACAGTCGGCGCGGCCGACGGCCTGGAGGTATCCCAGATCCTGTCCGCGGCAGAGCGGGAGGACGGGACGGTTCTGGCCGGGTCTGACGGCGGCGGCATCTATCTGATCCGGGATGGAAGGGTTACAGGGCATATGGGAACGGAGGAGGGCTTCCAGTCCCTGGTGATACTGAAAATCATTCCATGCGGGGAGCAGTTCCTCTATGTGACCAGCAATGGTCTGTATTGTGATGACGGGGAGGGAAAGGTGCGCCGGCTGGAGGCGTTTCCCTATAACAATGACTATGACATTTATTTGCCAGGGGATGGAAACGCGTGGGTGAGCTCCAGCGCGGGCATCTATGTCGCGCGATTGGACAAGCTTTTGGAGGATCAGGGGTACCAGTATATTTTGCTAAACCACACGCGGGGATTTGACACGACGCTGACGGCGAACGCGTGGAACGCCGAGGCGGGGGGCAGGCTGTATTTCTGCTGTACAGATGGCATCAGGAGCATAGACACGCAGCATTTTAATGACAGAAATGATGCGTACAGCATTGTGCTTCATTCCTTTACGGACGAGGAGCAGGAGGTACCCCTGGAAAACGGAGTGTACCAGATTCCGTCCGGCAAAGGGCGGCTCAAGCTTCTGCCCGCCGTTTTAGATTATACGGTTAGCAATCCGCTGGTTTCTGTCACGCTGGAGGGCGCGGATGAGCCGGAGGTCCTGATGCATCAGACGGAAATGCGGGAGCTGCACTATATGTCCCTGCCCTTTGGGGATTATACCCTGCGGGTGCGGGTGATGGACGAGCTTACCGGCGAAGTCAGAAAGGAGCAGTGCTTTGCGCTGCACAAGGACGCTGTGCTCTATGAGCACCTGTACTATAAGCTGTATCTGGTATTTGTCTGTGTCATGTGGATCGCGTTCCTCGCGTGGATGGTGTCTAAGATGAGCAGCATGGCGCTGATCAACCGGCAGTACGAACAGATCCGGGAGGCCAAGGAGGAGGCGGAGCTTGCCAATCAGGCCAAATCCAGGTTCCTCGCCAATATGTCCCATGAGATCCGGACGCCGATCAACGCGGTGCTGGGCATGGATGAGATGATCCTGCGGGAGAGCAGGGAGCCGGAAATCCGGGGGTACGCGTCAGACATTTATACGGCGGGTACAACGCTCCTTTCCCTGATCAACGACATCCTGGATTCGTCCAAGATCGAGTCCGGCAGGATGGAGATCGTGGAAGAGGAATACGAGCTTGCGGTGCTGATCCGCGATCTCGTCAACATGATCTCCAAGCGGGCGCGGGACAAGGAGCTTTCCCTGGTGCTAGAGGCAGATCCAAAGCTGCCCTCGGTGCTTCTCGGGGATGACGTGAGGCTTCGGCAGGTGCTGACCAATATCCTGACCAATGCCGTGAAATATACGCCCTCCGGAACAGTCTGGCTGCGGGTTGGAGGACGCGCGCAAAATGGAGAGGTGCTGCTGCATTTTGAGGTGGAGGATACCGGAATCGGGATCAAGGAAGAGGATCTGCCGAAGCTTTTTGAGGCATACCAGCGGATTGAGGAGGGCAGGAACCGGCACATTGAGGGCACGGGCCTTGGCATGAACATTACGCTGCAGCTGTTGGCCATGATGGGCAGCAGGCTGCAGGTGGAGAGTGTATATGGAAAGGGCTCCAGGTTCTATTTCGACATCCGGCAGAAAATTCTGAATGAGACGCCGATGGGGGATCCGGAACGGCAGGCGCAGGAGAGGCAGGAGGCTTACCGGTATGAGGGCGGCTTCCGCGCGCCGGACGCCAGGGTGCTGGTGGTCGATGACAACGCGATGAACCGCAAGGTGTTCCGCAGCCTGCTGAAGATGACGCAGGTTCAGGTGGAGGAGGCCGCAGGCGGGGCGGAAGCGCTGTCCATGGCGGAAAATGTCCGGTATCACATGGTATTTATGGATCACATGATGCCGGATATGGACGGTGTTGAGACGATGCAGCGCATGAGGAAGCTTGACGGCTATGACAGGATCCCGATTTATGTGCTGACGGCCAATGCGGTGACCGGGGCGAAGGAACAGTATCTGGAGAGCGGGTTTGACGGATTCCTGTCCAAGCCCGTTGTGTCCGCCAGGCTGGAGCAGGCGCTTATGGAGGCGCTGCCGCAGGAGCTGCTTTTGCCTGTGGAGACGGCTTCGCGGGAGGGGGAGGCTTTGGAAGCTTCCTATGGAAATTCCGGAAATGCGCCGTATGGCACGGAGGGTTCTGGAAAGGACAATGCCGACGGGGTGGATATCGAGGAATTGCCTGCAATAGACGGATTGGACTGGAATTATGCGGTATTGCATCTGCCGGACAGGGAGCTGCTGGAATCGGCTGTGTCGGATTTTTACGCGGTGATCTCCCGTCAGGCTCAAAAGCTGGAGAAGATGAAGGAGGCGCTTGAGAAGGCGGAAAGCCTGGAGGGGCTTCCTGATGGTGAAAAAGGGAGCGGCGGGTTGCATGGAGCAGAAGCCGGAGCCTTGCAGGAGGCAGAACTGGAGGGGCTTCCTGATGGTGAAAAAGGGAGCGGCGGGTTGCATGGAGCAGAAGCCAGAGCCTTGCAGGAGGCAGCTTTGGAGGTTGTCTCAGAAACTGCGGAAAGCACCGATGGATCTTCGCGTTCGGAAATCGAGAGCAGATTGGCGGACTACCGGATTCAGGTGCACAGCATGAAGAGTTCGGCGGCCACCATCGGCATCGTTCCCCTTGCGGGCATGGCGAAAATGCTGGAGCACGCCGCACGGGATGGAGACAGGGAGACGATAAGCCGCATGCATGGCATTTTCCTGAAGGAGTGGTGTTCTTATCAGGAAAAGCTGCGGGGTGTGTTCGGTCTTGGGGAACAGGAAGAAGAAGCGCACGAGCCGGCTGACCGGGAGATGCTGACGGCTCTCTGCTTCATGCTGCGCCAGGCATTGGAGGAGTTTGACGTGGACGCCTGCGACGGGCTGGTGGAAAAGCTGCGATCCTATCATTATGAACCGGAGCTGGAGGAAAAGATCATGGCTCTCGCGGCGGCTGTGCAGGACCTCGATGAGGAGGAGGCCGGAAGGCTGATGGATGAGATCGGAGAAATGTGACAAACGGGAGGAAATGCGGTATAATAAGTCGGATATAAATTATGGTTTATACGAGGAGGGAGCAGATGGAACGGATCAGGATCATTTGCCTGGTGACAGGGATCATCGGGATTGTGTTATTTATTTTGCCGCTGCTGCGGTATGGGATCCTGTGTATTGGAAATGGGACAGGGCTTCTCATCGGAGGTCTTCTCCTAGGCTGCGGCATCTGGTACGGGCCGCTGAAGCACGTGATCGGGATGCTGTGGGAGAGCAAGCAGGGAAAGGTGTTCATTTTGATTCTGTCCTGTTTCATCCTGACCTGCGTGACTCTGGCCTGCGTGGTCTCCGTGTGCATGGCGGGGGCTGCGGGAAAGGCGCCGGAGGCGGATCCCACGCTGGTGGTGCTTGGCTGCCAGGTGAAGAAGGGAAGACCGAGCCTGATGCTGCAGGAACGCCTGGATGAGGCTAGAAACTATCTGGAGACGCATGAGGACTGTATCTGCATTCTGTCAGGCGGCAGGGGAGAGGATGAGGAGATCAGCGAGGCGGAGTGCATGTACCGGTATCTGCGGGAATGCGGCATTTCGCCGGAACGGCTGGTTCTGGAGGACCGGTCCGCATCCACAAGGGAAAATCTTCGGTTTACGCAGGAGATCTTAAAGGAGCGCGGCCTTGGGAACCGGATTGCCATTGTGACCAATGAGTTTCACGAATACCGCGCATCCCAGATTGCGGAGAAGCTGGGGCTTGACGCTTACGCGGTGCCGGCGCGTACCTACTGGCCGCTGTTTCCGACCTATCTGGTGCGCGAGTGGTACGCGGTGTTATATGAATGGGCGGGCTGATCGCTTGATCGGGTTTATGCGTAAATCGTGTAGTGTGCCGTCTCGATCATTTTTTAAATGATTCTTGGCAGATGGCTTGAAGCTGGCGAGAATAAATAAAAGGATGATTGAGACGGCACACTGGGATGCAGGAAAACAGGATCCGGTCATGAGCTTTTACGGTGTTAGCGTTCTGCCGGATTTAGTCAGATTTAAGTTATGGATTATAAAGGGTGCCATGTAGATTGGCATCTGTATGTCACAAAGAAAAAAGCGGCAGAAGAACCGTTTTTATACAGGAGGGAACATGCATACGATTTTGATGATAGGAAAGATGAATGAGCTGATGAAGGATATCAGCCAGTTTTTGAGGCAGTATTTCAGTGTCCAGCTCTGTACGGAAAATGTTCAGAACGCTCTGGGCATGGTGAAGGTGGTGGAGCCGCAGCTTGTGCTGGTCAGCCTTGTGGGACTTTACGATGTGGATGCCGTCCTGTTTTCCAGGATGGAAAAAGAGTTTCCGAAGATCCCGGTGCTCACCATCGGGACGGAACGGGAACGGGCGCTGTTTAAGGTGTTTTATGAGGGAGAGCAGTTTGAGAACCTCACGAGGCCGCTGGACAATTCCGCAGTGCTCGCCGCGATCTGCAGGCGGCTTGGCATTTCGGAACAGGCGCTGCGCGCGAATGTGCCTGTAAAGGAGGACGGCAGGAAGAAGGTGCTGGTGGTGGATGACAACGCTGCCGCGCTCAGAAGCATCAAGGGAATGCTGGAGGAAAAATATCAGGTCACGCTGGCCAATTCCGGCATGAAGGCGATGGCCTCCATCGGAAAGAATCATCCTGACCTTATTCTGCTGGATTATGAGATGCCGGTTTGCGATGGCAGGCAGACGCTGGAAATGATCCGTGCGGAGGAAGATTTTGAGCATATTCCGGTCATTTTTCTGACCGGCGTCAATGACAGGGCGCATATTGAGGCGGTGTTGAAGCTGCGTCCCGCAGGCTATCTGTTAAAGCCGGCGGTGCCGGAAAAACTGATCGCTGCCATTGAGAAAGCGCTATGTTCAGCACCTGCTGAGTAGTTACGAATACGCGAAACTGCTTATGGCGAGATAGGCTGAATTGAATGACACGAAAGATCCGTTTTAAGAATGAGGAGGAGTAGATATGGTTGACTTGATCCTGTTCCCATCCAGCTTTTTCAGTATCACAAAGGTGGATGAGGATTTACAAAAAGAATATGACGCAGTGTTAGCCACTGGATCGTTTGATGTGGTTCTGTTCGGCTATGACAAGTGGTTTAACGAGGATAAGCTTATTGTCAGGGATGCGCCTGATGAAGAGCATTTCGCTGTCTATCGTGGGTGGATGATGAAACCGGATCAGTATGATCGGTTTTATCATCTTCTTCTTGAAAAGAATATCCGATTGGTCACGGAACCGGAGCAATACAGGCGGATGCATATCTTCCCGAACGTCTATGAATACGTCAGGGAAGATACCGCTAAGATGGAGTTATATCCATTGCATGATCAGATCGATGTGGAACGATTGAAAAAATCCTTCGATCGATTCATGGTTAAGGATTATGTGAAGTCGGTCAAGGGAACGGAGTTTCCGAGATTCTTTGATCAGAGCATCACGCAGGAAGATTTTGACCGCTGGATGGAGGTGTTTTATAAATACCGGGGAGAACTGCTGACGGGCGGCATTTGCGTGAAAGAGTTTTTTGATCTAAAGCGGTATGGTGAGAATACAAATGAATATCGTGTATTCTATATCCATCATGAAATCGCCACGATATGCAGAAATTCGGGTCAGGGGAACTATACGCCGGAGCCGCCAAAGGAATTGATCGAGAAATACAGGAATCTGGACAGTCCATATTATACGGTTGACTATGCGGAACTGGAAGATGGAACCTGGAGAATCGTTGAGGCCGGCGATGGCGGGGTGTCCGGCCTGTCAGAGAATCAGGATTATGAGCAGTATTTCAGGGCATTGTATCAATGCTTCAAATGAGATGCATCCTGCCGGCTCCTGCAGCGGGTGAATTAGGATGCTTAAGCTTCACCTGCTGCGTAACTGCTTGGTAGTTACGAAATATACATTGATTTACTACCTAAAAAATGATAAAATTTAGGCAGTAAATCAGAGCGAGGTGCTATATATGAAAAGGTACGATTACTCTTTTCTTAAAAATCAGATTCCCGGAAATATAGTAGGGCTGACGAATGTGATTGCCGACTTGAAGTCGAAAGAAGGATTTCGCAAACTGCAATACACTAAAACATTTGAGAGCCTTAGGCAGAAAGCAATTATTGAGTCAGTGAAAGGAAGCAATGCCATTGAGGGAATCGTTACAACCGATGACAGGATCAGCGAGCTTGTTAACGGTTCAGCGCCTGTCACACATGATGAGCTGGAAATTACAGGATATAAAGATGCACTTAATATAATACACACAAATTATGAGAGCATGGACATCGATGAAGAAGTAATCCGAATGTTTCATCGGTTGATAGAAGAGGGGACAAATGCGGCCGGTGCAGGAGAGTTTAAGAAGACAAATAATTTTATCATGGAGTATGGATCGGACGGCACGAGACGTGTAAGGTTTAAGCCTGTTTCACCCGGAAAAGTTCCGGAAAATGTGGAACAGCTTCTTCTGGCATATTACGATGCAAGGCAGGATTCAGAAATCTCTCCTTTGCTGTTGATTCCATGTTTTATTTTGGATTTTCTTTGTATTCATCCTTTTACGGATGGTAACGGCAGGGTTTCCAGATTACTTACAGTACTTCTGCTTTATCTGTCCGGATATGATATTGTAAGGTACATTTCTTATGAGGGGCAGGTAAATAAATATAAGGAAAGTTATTATAATGCTCTTGAACAGTCATCAACAGGATGGCATGACAATAAAAATGATTATGTGCCTGTAATCATAAATTTTTTGCAGATATTATACAGATGCTTTAAGGATTTGGATGAAGCATTTATGGATATTTCCCTTAAGAAGGCCAAAAAGTCTGAAAGAGTTGAGAGTATTTTGCTTGGGGCAATCGTACCGATTTCGAAGCAGGATATTGCAGAAAAGGTTCCGGATATCAGTGTGAAAACGATTGAACTGGTTCTCGGCAGAATGCTGAAGGAAAATAAGATAAAAAAGATAGGTACCTATAAAGATGCAAGGTATATGAGAAATAGTGATAATCAATGAAATGCGTAAGATTCACTCGCTGCGTAGCTGCTTTCGCACCTGCTGAGCAGTTAGAGTGTTCAGGCTGATGCCTTACGTTTTGCATCAGCCTGGGGATTCTTATGATGAGTCATGTTCTAAATGAGAACGGCGTTACGATCAAAGAATATAACTATCCGGAAGAACTGTCAGAGTATTGCGGGAGAAAGATTTGGTCTGCCACGGTCGCTGATCTAAAAAAGGAATCGCTGCCTATATTCATAAAACCGGTTGAAGAGAAGGCGGCAAAGGGAACCGTGATACGATCATGGGAGGATGCTTCCGAGTATGAGCATCTTGCGCCTGACGCTGAAATACTCTGCAGCGAGGTAGTAAATTTTATATCTGAATGGAGATGCTTTGTTCGCTACGGTAGGATAGCAGGAATACAGTTCTATTTCGGGGATAAAGATGCGGAATGTGACAGATCTGTCATTGAAAGCGCAGTAAGAGATTACAGGGATATCCCGGCAGGATGCTCACTGGATTTTGGAGTGACAGACGATGGCAGAACGCTTCTGATCGAGATGAATG
>CAMHJT010000128.1 GCA_946185495.1 uncultured Clostridiaceae bacterium
GGAGGTGATGATCGTAAGGTCGCAAAGCTCTCCGGACACCTCTCCCATCTCATACCTGCGCACCTTTGAGCGGTTGCCGCCGCATCCGAAAAGTGAGATCAACCTGCCAGGCTCATAGGCTCGAAGCGTCTCCAGAATGCTCTCCAGGCTCACGGCATTATGCGCGTAATCGATCAGCAGTGTAAAAGCATCTGAGATCGGAACCATCTCCACCCTGCCCTTCACACGAATGTTTTTCAAGATCCCGAGAACCTCGCGCATCGGAACTCCCATCTCCCTTGCAACCGCGATAGCGGAAAGGGAATTATGCAGGGAGAACTCTCCCGGCATCCCGACTACAACCTCCTCCTGCGCCAGCCCCTGCAGCTTGTAGGAGATACCCAGGTTACCATCTTTCTCAAACAGCTTCAGATCCTCCGCCCGGTAATCTGCCTTCTCGTGCCTGCCATAGGTGATCACCTTACAGGTATGCCCCTGCATGATCTGTCCGCAATACGGATCATCCAGATTAAAAATTCCCGTTTTGCACATTCTGAACAGAGTGGACTTCCAGCCAAGATACTCCTCGAAATCCTTATGTTCATTCGGTCCTATGTGATCCTCGGACAGATTGGTAAAAATGCCGTAATCAAAATCCACGCCGGCCACCCTGTCTAACATGAGTCCCTGGGAGGATACCTCCATTACCACACTGTCAAGCCCCGCATCCACCATCTCCCGCAGGCGTCCCTGCAGCACCATGGACTCCGGCGTCGTGTTGGGAGATGGAATCACCTTGTCCCCGATAATGCTCTCGATCGTTCCGATCAATCCGGTCCTGTGGCCAGCCGCCTCCAGCATGGAACGGATCATGTATGTCGTCGTGGTCTTGCCCTTCGTCCCCGTAATGCCAATCACATTAAGCTTTTCTGAGGGATATCCGTAAAACGCCGCAGAAACCATTGCCATGGCGTATCTCGAGCTTTTCACCCTGCAGACGGTCACCAATTCCGGCACTTCTACAGGTTTCTCGACAATAAGCACAGCGGCTCCCTTTTCCGCAACCTCCTTCGCGTATTCGTGCCCGTCAGACTTCGCGCCCGTAATACAGAAAAAAAGATCCCCCTCCGCAACCTTTCGTGAATCATTTTTGATATCAGATACCTCAGTGTCCAGATTACCCTGGAGTAATTCAAACTCTATCTTTTCCAGCAACTCCCTTATCTTCATATTCTACCTCCGGAACCATACAATCTCTGCCAAATATGTAAAAAAGCTGCCACAGCCTCCACCACATGACAGGTCCATACCTGCTCCATGTGAAACGGTCTCTACTCGTGACAGCTCCTCCTTGTCTATTCTTCGCTCTGTTCTTCCTGATCTTCAGACGTTCCGTCCTGTTCAGGCAGCCCACCGGCAGAAGCCTCTGTTTCCCAAAAGCCCCTGCTCAATCTGACGTTCCCGTTTCTTCCGTCTCTTCAACGGCGTCTGACGCTTCTTCCTCCGTCTCCCCGGCCGCTTCCGATGCTTCCTCCGTCTCTCCGACCACATCTGACACTTCAGAATTCTCTGCCTCGCCGGCAGCTTCCGCCGTTTCAGAAGCTTTTAATCCATCCTGTCCAAGAAGCTCAGCCATATCGGCCGCACTGATCTCCTCCTGCGGAAAATGCTCTGTCAGAACAGACACATCCTCATCCTCGTCTTCCTCGTCTCCGACAATTTTCACCTGTCCCTCATAGAGCTCCTCCACAGCGACGGAAAGCGGCTTCTTGCCAGCAGCGCGAATTAACGGTTCATCACCGGCAATAATCTGCCTTGCACGCTTCGCAGTCGCGAGGACGATCGAATACCTGCTCTGTACCACCGGCTGTTCTCCCGGCTCCACCTCACTGTTTACCACTTCCATTAAATCTGTATACGACGGATGTATCATAATGCTGTCTCCTTTCGAATTTGCGATAGTTCTTCCTTCATTCTGGAAATATATGCCTGATTCTTTGATGTCTTGAAATTCTCAGCCAAAATAATGGCATGTACATGCTCTACACAGGTATCCAGATCATCATTCACCACAAGATAGTCATAACTGGGCATATCATCGGTCTCCTCATAAGCCCGCTTCAGCCTCTTGGAGATTACCTTCCGGTCCTCTGTGCCTCTTCCCTCCAGACGTTCCTTCAGTGTCCTGGCGTCCGGCGCCGTAATAAAGATCAGCACTGCATCCTCATATTGCTGCTTAATATTCATGGCACCCTGCACTTCAATCTCAAGGATCACATTGTGTCCCGCCTGAAGCTCATCCTCCACAAATTTTCTGGGGGTTCCATAATAGTTTTCCACATACTGGGCCCACTCTATAAAGCCGTTATAATCTATCAGATTCTCAAACTCGGCAACCGTCTTGAAATGGTAATCCCTGCCGTCCACCTCTCCCGGACGCGGCTGCCTTGTAGTCGCCGAAACAGAGAGACTGTATCCATGCTTTTCCACCAGCTTTCTGACGACTGTTCCTTTCCCGACTCCCGAAAAACCGGAAATCACGATCAATACGCCCTTCTTGTTCATATGCCTCACCCTCTACTCAATATTCTGTATCTGCTCCCTGACCTTCTCAATCTCCGTCTTCAGATCGATCGCGCGCTTTGTCACCTCCAGGGAATTCGCCTTAGACAGAATCGTGTTGGCCTCCCTGTTCATCTCCTGCGCGATAAAATCCAGCTTGCGGCCGACATTGCCGCCCTCTGTCAGGATCTCCTTCGTACTCTCTATATGGCTTGCCAGCCTCACAGTCTCCTCATCCACGCAGATCTTATCCGCGTATATCGTCACCTCTGTGGCGATCCGGCTCTCATCGATCACCGCGTCCGCAAGCAGCTCCCTGACCTTTGCCTCCAAACGGTTGCGGTAATCCTCTACAAGCGAGGGACTGACCGAGCTGATATAATCCACCATCTCCTGCATCGCGTCAAGCTTCTCCAGAAGATCCTTCTTAAGCGCCTCTCCCTCCCTTGTCCTAGACGCGACAAACTGTCCTGCCGCCTCATCCAGTGCCGAGGAAAGCTCCTGCCATAACTCCTCCTCATTCTGGGACTGCTCCTCCAAAGTGAAGATCTCCGGCAGTCTGGACACAGAGGACGCGGAAAAATCTCTCCGCAGATCAAATTCATCCGCCATCTCCCTCATGTACCGCACATATTCCGCAGCGATCTCATGGTTATACTTGACGCAGACATTCTGCTCCGTATAATCCTCATAGGTAATAAAAATATCAACCTTGCCTCTTCCAATATATTGCTTTAACTGATTGCGGATCGCTGACTCAAAATAATTGAGCTTCTTCGGCATCTTGATATTGATGTCGCAATACCTGTGATTCACCGACTTCATCTCGATCACGATCCTGCGCTCTTTGGTAACCCTTTCACATCGGCCGAAGCCTGTCATACTCTTAATCATTGATGTCTCCCATCCATAATCGTTCCAGCCTGTATCCGACTATCGGCAGGCGCTGAAAAGCAGCTTCTCAAAAACCTGCCAGCCAAATATTTATTATACATGATTTTCCCTGATTTTGCAAGTTATACTGTTCAGCAGGCAAATAACAGGACGGCTCCCGTCGGATAGTCCATTTATACTCCGGGCACGCTACGATCTTGAAGTTATCTCGTCCTTCAGGAAATGAATGAAAGCTTTCATCTCGTCATCCGTTCCGATGGTAATCCGCAGATAACGGTCGATCACCGGCTTGTCAAAATATCTCACATAGATATTCTTTTCCTTTGCAGCCCTGTAAAGCTCCGATGCAGGGATCTCCGGGTGTGAGGCAAAAATAAAGTTGGCCCTGGAATCCGGGAAAGTAAAGCCAAGCGCTGACAGTTCCTTCTTCACCCATTCCCTGGTAGTGACAATCTTTTCTATGGTCTCTCTGAAATACGCTTCATCCCGGAGGCTCTCGACGCCCAGCGCGATCGATGGCGTATTCATGGTGTAGGAATTATAGCTGTATTTCACATCCAGCAGGGCCCTGATGAGCGTGCTGCTGCCCATTGCGTATCCGATCCTCACGCCTGCCATGCTTCTGGATTTGGAAAAGGTGCGGACCACGATCAGATTCTCATATTCCTCCAAAAGCGGAAGGGCCGACTCCCCTCCGAAATCAATATAAGCCTCATCGATAATCACGATCACATCCCGGTTGTGCTCCAGAATATCCCGGATCATCCCCATGTCAGCGGCAATTCCGGTAGGCGCGTTCGGATTCGGAAAAACCACGCCCCCGTTTTCCGCGTAATAATCCCCGGCCTTCAGCTCAAAGGCATCATTCAGCGGCTTCCTTTCATACGGGATCCGGAAGAGTTCAGCCCATACATCATAAAAGCTGTAAGTGATATCCGGAAAACAGATCGGAAGGCCGGAATTGAAAAATGTCAGAAAGCACATTGCGAGCACATCATCCGACCCAACGCCTACAAATACCTGATCTTCGCTTAATCCATGATAAGCCGCAAGCTCACGCACCAGATCCCCGGCCGTTGGGTCCGGATACAGGCGGTACCTGGCGGCATTGAGCTTTAAAGACATGACGCCCGGCGCGGGCGGATAGGGATTCTCGTTCGTATTCAGTTTTATGATTCCTGTGCCCTGCGGCTGTTCTCCCGGTGTATAAGGCTCTACCCTTCGAATGCAGGTCTCCCATTTTTTCACTTCTACCACCTCTTATTCTTCATTCATCTTTGCCAGCTTGGCAGCCTGGTCTGCAGCCGTCAGGCTGTCTATAATCTCGTCCAGGTCTCCGTCCATCACCTGATCCAGCCTGTGAAGCGTCAGCTTGATCCTGTGGTCTGTCACGCGCCCCTGCGGAAAATTATAGGTCCGTATCTTTTCAGACCGGTCGCCCGACCTGGCTCTTTCTAAGCTCAGCCTCCGCGTCATGCGCTTTTTGAAGCTCCAGGTCATATAGCTTTGCCCTCAGCACCTTCAGCGCTTTGTCCTTGTTTTTAAGCTGTGATTTCTCATCCTGGCAGGAAATCACGATCCCGGTCGGAATATGCGTCAGCCTCACAGCGGAATCCGTTGTGTTGACACACTGGCCGCCGTTGCCTGAAGCGCGGAACACATCAAACTTGCAGTCATTTAAGTCAAGCTCAAAGTCCACCTCCTCCGCCTCCGGCATAATGGCAACCGTCATGGTCGAGGTATGGATCCTGCCACCGGATTCCGTCTCCGGCACGCGCTGTACCCGGTGTACTCCGCTCTCGTATTTCAGGCGGGAGAACGCGCCCTTGCCGTTGATCATGAAGGAACACTCCTTAAATCCGCCAATTCCATTTTCATTCAGGCTGATCAGCTCTGTCTTCCAGTGCATGCGGTCTGCGTATTTCTGATACATCCTGAATATTTCAGCCGCAAAAAGGGCTGATTCATCACCGCCCGCGCCGGCGCGTAGCTCCACCACAACATTCTTCTCGTCATTGGGATCCTTGGGAAGCAGAAGGATCTTTAGTTCCTTTTCCAGCTTCTCCACGGCCTCTTTGGAATCACTAAGTTCCTCCTTGGCGAGCTCCCGCAGTTCCTCATCCTTCTCCTCCTCCAGCATGGCCAGACTGTCCTCAATGGACTGCTTCGCAGCCAAATAGCGCCGATAAGTATCGGCAATCGGAGCCAGATCACTCTGCTCCTTCATCAGGGAGGTATATTTCTCCTGGTCATTCAGCACAGCCGGATCACTCAGCTGTTCCAGTACAGATTCATAACGCGCTAAAATATCTTCTAACTTATCAAACATTTTCTGCCTCTCTTCCTGTTACGGTCATTATGCTGCATCCCATTTTCCGGCAGTGGCCGACGGTCCATCGCCTGCTGCAGGCCGCTACAAATGTCCGTACACAACCCTGTCCAGCCCGGAATAATCCTTCCGGATCTCCACATCCCGAAATTGTCCGGCCTCCATCAAGGCCTTAACATCCCTGCCCTGATCATATCCGATCTCAAAAAATATTTCTCCGTCCCCGGACAGATGGTTCCCGGCTTCCCTTATAATCCTTCTATACAGGTCAAGCCCGTCTCTGCCGCCGTCCAGCGCGAGAACGGGTTCATGCTCGCGCACCTCCGGCATGAGCGTGGCAATCTCCTCTGTTCGGATATAAGGGGGATTGCACACGATCATGTCCACCCGTTCTTTAAGCCCATCAAACAGATCTGCGCGCAGCAGGTTAGCATCCACCCCGTATTTATCCAGGTTCCTCCCGGCAACCCTTAACGCTTTCTCTGACAGATCCGACAAGGTCAGGCTGATATTGTCGCAATACAGCTTCAGCGAGATACCGATGCAGCCACTGCCGCAGCATAAATCCAGCAGACGCAGCGGGCCGCCCCTCTTTTCAATCCGCTCCTTCGCAAGCTCAGTCAGAATCTCTGTATCACTTCTGGGAATCAGCACATTCTCGTCCACATAAAATGTGTAATCCATAAAATGCGCGTATCCAAGCATATACTGCAAAGGATAGCGGCTGCAGCGTTTTTCAATCATTGAAAGATACGCCTGCTCCTGTTCCGTTCCGACCTTGTCCTCGCCATGCATCAGAAGATACAGGTGCGGCTGGCCCAATGCTTCCTCCAGCAATACCCTGCCCTCATGCCAGGCATAGTCATTTCCGCTCTGCTCCAGTTTTTTCCTTCCAAGCTCCAACAGCTCCCGAATCGTTGCCATATCCATTTCCTCACTGCAGTACCATCAGCCGGTTCTACTTCCGGTCCTTACCGATACCCTGCGCCTCATTGACTGCGTCCACATACTCCTGTCCATAGAGCACTGCCTCCACGGATACGATTGCCACCTGCAGCATTTCCTCATTCGGCACCTTCGTTGTCAGTCTCTGCACCAGCATTCCCGGCTTGCTGAGCAGATCAAACAACGCCCCGTCGTTTCTGCCCGCGGCGCGGATAAATTCATAGGAAATCCCGGCAACTACCGGAACCAGCACAAGACGGAGCAGCAGGCGAAGCCAGGCCTGCTTTGCCGTAATAAACATAAATACAAAAATACTGATGATCATCACCACAAACATGAAGCTTGTTCCGCATCGCTTATGAAAACGGCTGAATTTTGCCACTTTCTCCGGCGTAAGCTCCTCACCTGCTTCATAACAGTTGATCGTCATATGCTCCGCCCCGTGATACATAAATACCCTTTTGATATCCTCCATCTGTGAGATCAGGGCGACATATCCCAGAAATACACCGATTCTCAGAATTCCCTCGATCACACAGAGCATAAAATGACCGGTCACCCATTTCCCAAGAAATTCAGCGATAAACGCAGGGACAAACACAAACAGCGCGATCGCGATCACGATGGAACAGATCAGTGTAAGAACGAGCGCCGCCTGTTCGGTTTTCTCCTTAAAGATAGATTTGAACAGCTTGTCTGCCTTAGTCTCCTCCTCTTCCTCTTCAAATATCGCGGAAGAATATGACAATGTCTTCATTCCCACTGTCAGGGATTCCAGAAAAGTGACAATTCCCCGGATAAACGGCAGCCTGCAGATCCGGTACCGTTCCGCGATCGAGCAGTGTTTTTTCCATGAAACCTGAATCTTATGATCCGGCCTGCGGACGGCCACTGAGTATCCCTCCGGCCCCTTCATCATCACACCCTCCATTACGGCCTGCCCGCCCAGGGTGCCCTTAGGTAATCTCTCTTTCATTTTTATCCCAACTCTCCTCATCTAAAGAACAAAAAGCGAAAAGGTTGAGATTATTCAATCCCAACCTTACAACTTACAACGCCATTACTTACCCTGTTGAACACCGTACTTACGATTGAACTTATCAATACGACCGCGAGCCTGTGCCGCCTTCTGCTGGCCAGTGTAGAATGAGTGGCACTTTGAACAGATCTCAACATGAATCTCCGGCTTCGTGGAACCGGTCACAAACTCATTTCCACAGTTGCAGACAACCTTTGCCTGATAATAATTTGGATGAATTCCTTCTTTCATCTTTTACACCTCTTTCATAATAGTGGCAGATTCCAACCCGCCCAAATAACTTCTTGATTTTACCA
>CAMHJT010000129.1 GCA_946185495.1 uncultured Clostridiaceae bacterium
ATGAGCTGGGCAGGGCGAAGATCGATGAGAAGAAATGCGTATCCTGCGGCATGTGCATGGTGAACTGTCCCTTTGGAGCGATTGCGGATAAGTCCCAGATCTTTCAGCTCATCAGGGCCATGCGTTCTAACCGGAAGATCATTGCGGCCATCGCGCCGGCCTTTGTCGGCCAGTTCGGGGAGAAGGCAACACCGGACAAGGTGAAGGCTGCGCTTAAAGAGCTGGGCTTTGAGGAAGTGTATGAGGTGGCGATGGGCGCGGACATGGGCGCCATGACAGAGGCGGAGCACTATGTAAATGAGGTCGTAACGGGCAAGCTTCCGTTTTTGCTGACCTCCTGTTGTCCATCCTGGGCGCTGCTTTCCAAAAAGCATTTTCCGGAAACGATAGACAAGATTTCAAATGCACTGACGCCGATGGTGGCGACAGCAAGGATGATCAAGAAACAGAATCCTGACGCGTCCGTTGTGTTTATCGGTCCCTGCGCGGCGAAAAAGCTGGAGGCGATGCGCAGAACGGTTCGTAGTGATGTGGATTTTGTCATCACCTTTGAGGAGCTGGACGCCATGTTTGAGGCAAAGGGGATCCGTGTCGAGAACATGCAGGCGGGCGAATCTGTGGAGGACGCCACAGGAGCGGGCCGCGGATATGCGGTTGCAGGAGGCGTGGCCAAGGCGATCGAGGACTGCATCCATGAGTATTATCCGGGCACGGAGGTGCATATCGAGCACGCCGAGGGGCTGGACGAATGCAGGAAGATGCTGATGCTGGCCAAGGCTGGCAAGAAAAACGGCTGCCTGATCGAGGGCATGGGCTGTCCCGGCGGCTGCGTGGCGGGAGCGGGAACCAATATCCCGATTCCAAAGGCGGCAGGCGCTGTCCGCAAATTTGCCGGTTCGGCGGACAAGCCGATCCCGGACAGGGATGTGGTGAAGGATTACCATCCGGAGGAATAACCGTCATCCGACCGGGGAATGACAGATAATATATAACGTTAGGTAATTGCGAAACTCGGAATGTAGATAGAGGCTCCTGACAGGATATATGTTTTTTTCGCCGGCATTAGGAACGTTAGTCAAGAAAAAAATATATATCCTGCCAGGAGCCCACCGACACAGTGTATTGTTTCGCAAACCTCAGAAAAGCTGATATTTTAGAGGAGAAAAAAATGATGGAGATGTTTTGCCTGGCAATGACGGGAGATAATGCGAGGCCCTGGCTGATCGCGGTATGCATGATCGTTTCGATCATTATGGTGGCGGCGCTTTTCCTGATTGGGCAGAAGGATAAGAACAAAGAGGATGAGGAATAACTGTCTGGCACCTGTTAAGCAGTTACGATGAGGAATGAATATTTTTTATAGGAGGCATACAAATGGACAAGATTAAGATGACAATCCCGCTTGTGGAGATGGACGGAGATGAGATGACAAGGATTTTGTGGAAGATGATCAAGGAGGAGCTGCTGCTGCCATTCATCGACCTGAAGACAGAATATTACGATCTGGGGCTGGAGCATAGAAATGAGACGGACGACCAGGTGACGATGGATTCCGCGGAGGCTACAAAGAAATACGGCGTTGCGGTGAAGTGCGCCACCATCACGCCCAATGCGGCCAGGATGACAGAGTATAACCTGAAGGAGATGTGGAAGTCCCCGAACGGAACCATCCGCGCGGCGCTGGACGGAACGGTATTTCGCGCGCCCATTATCGTGAAGGGGATCGAGCCCTGTGTGAAGAACTGGAAAAAACCCATTACCCTTGCGAGACATGCCTACGGTGATGTATATAAAAATGTGGAGATCCGCGTGCCGGGTGCCGGGAAGGCAGAGCTTGTATTTACGGGGGAGGACGGGACGGAGATCCGTGAGACGATCCACACCTTTCAGGGTTCCGGCGTGATCCAGGGCGTGCATAACCTGGATAAATCGATCGCGAGCTTTGCAAGGGCGTGCTTCAACTATGGCCTGGATACAAAGCAGTCCGTATGGTTTGCGACAAAGGATACCATTTCCAAGAAATATGACCATCAGTTCAAGGATATATTCCAGGAGATCTTTGAGGCGGAGTATGCGGATAAATTCAAGGAGGCAGGCATTGAGTATTTCTATACGCTGATCGACGACGCGGTGGCGCGTGTGATGAAGGCGGAGGGAGGATTTATCTGGGCCTGCAAGAATTATGACGGCGATGTGATGTCAGACATGGTATCCAGCGCGTTTGGTTCCCTTGCCATGATGACCTCCGTGCTGGTTTCCCCCTCCGGCGTCTATGAGTATGAGGCGGCGCACGGCACTGTGCAGAGACATTACTACAAGCACCTGAAGGGAGAGGAGACTTCGACCAATTCGGTGGCAACGATATTTGCCTGGACAGGAGCTCTCAGAAAGCGCGGGGAGCTTGATCAGATTCCGGAGCTGATGGCGTTTGCAGACAAGCTGGAGCAGGCAACGCTTGCGACCATCGAGGGTGGGAGGATGACAAAGGATCTTGCGCTGATCACATCCATTGAACAGCCTGTGGTACTGAACTCTCAGGAATTTATCGCCGCTATTCGCGAGACGCTGGAGCAGAGCCTGTGATGAAGTTCCATGCAGCGGGAACGGTGCGGAGCAGAAAGACCACCGGCAGTCCATGGGGGTGGGCAGTATGAGACAGCAGAAGGAGAATAGGAAAAGCGGAAGCCGGGCTGGAAGGCGGGCCTTTGTTCTGGCTGCCAGTCTGTGCGTGCTTAGCGTCCTGGTGGCCGGGATCCGGCAGGAGGGAAAGGAGAAACAGGATGGCTCTGATGGAAGCCCGGCTGCGGAAGCCGGTATCGCGTCGGTGGAAAAAACACAGATCGATCCGGCTGGCTCGTTTGTGGAAGGAAATCCCGTGGAGGCGGGAATCGCTGCCGCGCCGGCTGGAAAAGAAAAGCCTGCGAAGACAGAACTGACAGATCGTCCTGCCGGGGGAAAGGAGCCTGCAAAGACAGAACTGACAGATCGTCCTGTCGGGGAAAATGAGCTGGATAAGTTGATGATTCCTGGCACATCTGTTTCTGCGAAGGAACAGAAACAGAGGCTTCTGCTGGTAAACAAAAGCCATCCTGTCCCTGAGGATTATGAGGTGCAGATGGCTGAGGTGGAAGACGGGTATCTGGCTGCGGCACAGATACGGGGAGCATTGAAGCGCATGCTTGCGGATGGAAGGAAGCAGGTTACGGATGGAGGCTTTATGATCGTCAGCGCGTACCGTTCGAGGGAGCTGCAGGAGGAGCTTCTGCAGGAAGAGATCCGCAAGAACCTGTGGCAGGGCATGCCCCGGCGGACGGCTGAATGGGATGCGCTTCGCACAGTTGCACCTGCGGGCTGCAGCGAGCATGAGACCGGGCTGGCGGTGGATATTGTGTCTGAAAATGATCCGGAGCTTAAGGAAAGCCAGGAAGAGACGGCTGAAAACCGCTGGCTGCAGGAAAACTGCTGGAAATATGGATTTATTCTGCGATATCCGAGGGATAAAGAGGAGGTGACCGGGTTCGCCTATGAGCCGTGGCATTTCCGGTATGTGGGAACCTATGACGCCAAACGGATCGCGCACGAGGGTGTTACGCTGGAGGAATATCTGGAGGCCATGCAGTAGATGGTTTCAGATATGCGGGTATCTATGATGAGGAACGGATTACGCGCGAGGGCGTTACGCTGGAGATGTATCTGGATTCGGTTATCATTTAAGAAAAAGAGAAAAATGGGAGCGGCCGGCAGGTTTATTCTGCCAGCTGCTCCCATTTTTCATAGTATTGTTCCAGTGTTTCCTGTAACTGGGCCTGACGTGTGGTCAGTTCGGTGAGGCGCGCTGCGTTGGACGCATTTTCCGGCAGGAGGATCTCCTGGTTCAGCGCTTCGATCTGCTGCTCCAGCTCCTCGATTTTCGCCTCTGCTTTTTTCAGGTCATTTTCCTTCTTCCTCGCCCTGGCCTGCTCCTCCTTGGAACGCTTCCAGTCTGCTTTGTTTTCGCTTTCCGGCTTGGCGGCGGCCTGTTCTGTCTTTGCAGCGGGATTCAATTGTTTTTCCAGATAGTAGTCGTAATTCCCGATATAGGAGGCAAGTCCCTCCGGCGTGAGCTCCAGTATCCTTGTGGCGGTGCGGTTGATAAAATACCGGTCGTGGGATACAAAGAGCAGGGTGCCGGTGTACCCGGTCAGGGCGCTTTCCAGAATCTCCTTTGAAGTGATGTCCAGATGATTGGTGGGCTCGTCCAGGATCAGGAAATTGGCGCTTGACAGCATCAGCTTCGCCAGGCTTACCCTGCCGCGTTCTCCGCCGCTCAACTCCCGGATCTCCTTGAATACGTCGTCTCCGGTAAATAAAAAGGCTGCAAGAATATTGCGCACCTTCGTGTTGGTAAGCCCCGGCCATGCGTCATGCAGTTCGTCGAATACCGTTTTTTCAGGATGCAGGACCTGGTGCTCCTGATCATAGTAGCCGATATGCACCTGTGCGCCGAGATGGATGCGTCCCTTGTCGGGTGGTAGAAGCTGGTTGATGATCTTCAAAATGGTGGTTTTGCCGGTTCCATTGCTGCCGATCAGCGCGACACGTTCCCCGCGCTTGATGTCAATGTCGAGATCCTGAAACAGGGTATGGCTGCCGTAGGATTTGCACAAGCCCTCGACATGCAGGACGTCATAGCCGCTTTCGATATCCGGCGTGAGAACCAGCCGCATCTCGTCCCGCACCTCCGTGGGCTTTTCCAGGCGTTCCATTTTTTCAAGCATTTTCTCACGGCTCTCCGCGCGGCGGATGGATTTTTCACGGTTGAACTGCTTCAGCTTGGCGATCACCTCTTCCTGATGGCGGATCTCGGCCTGCTGGTTCATATAGGCGCGGTATCTGGAAAGCCTCACTTCTTCGCGTCTGGTAGCGTAATAAGTGTAATTGCCGTGATAGACCGTGCCTTTTGTCTGCTCGATTTCAAGTACCCGCGTGACGATCCTGTCCAGAAAATAGCGGTCGTGCGATACGATGATGACCGCTCCGTCATAGCTGCCCAGAAATGTCTCCAGCCAGTGTATGCTGGCAAGATCCAGATGGTTGGTAGGCTCGTCGAGCAGGATCACATCGGGGCGGGACAGCAGGAGCCGTCCGAGGGAGACTCTTGTCTTTTGTCCCCCGGAGAGCTCCCTGACCGGCCGGTTGAATTCTTCCTCGGAAAAGCCAAGGCCCTTCAGGACACCGGTGATCTGGCTCTTAAAGGCGTAGCCGTCCTGCTGCTCAAAGGTGTGCGTCATTTTTGTGTAGCGGTCCAGC
Organism: uncultured Clostridiaceae bacterium; assembly: GCA_946185495.1. Lineage (GTDB taxonomy): Bacteria > Bacillota > Clostridia > Lachnospirales > Lachnospiraceae > CAG-590. Next base: position 5,290 of record CAMHJT010000129.1, read on the forward strand.
GCTTCTGAAAGCTCTGCGCCATCCAGATGCTTCATGTTGTTTTCCAGCTCGCGCATCTGCTCTTGCAATCGGATCACATCCTGCTTTACGCTGGAGAGTTCCTCGTAAATAGTTTTTTCATAGTAGGAATCCTGTTGCTGCGCGAGGTAGCCGACTGTGATGTCCCTGCCGACGACGACCTGGCCGGAATCCGGCTCCTCCTCCTGCATGATGATCTTTAAGAGGGTGGACTTGCCGGCTCCGTTGATTCCGACGATCGCCAGTTTTTCCTTTGCTTCAATGTGAAAGCTGATATTGTTTAAAATCTCCTTCGCGCCATAGGACTTGGAGATATTCTGACATGCTAGTACCATAGTGTCTCATCCTGTCTGATATTATATTTCATAGATATAGCTGGTTGCGGACAGCTCTGCCTTCTGTTCGTTCTTGATAGACAGCTCTGGCGGGTTGACCGTTACCCGTGTCCTTTCGGGAATGGAGCTTGTGATGAACGCGCCGCCTCCGATGACAGAGTCCCGCCCGATGACGGTCTCCCCGCCTAAAACTGTTGCGTTGGAGTAAATAGTCACCCGGTCCTCAATCGTCGGGTGGCGTTTGACGCCGGCCAGCCGCTGTCCGCCACGGGTGCTCAGCGCGCCGAGCGTGACGCCCTGGTAGAGCTTGACATAGTCTCCGATGACGGTGGTTTCCCCGATTACGATTCCTGTTCCGTGATCCATGAAGAAATATTTGCCGATCTTCGCCCCGGCATTGATGTCGATTCCGGTCTTGCCGTGAGCGTGTTCGGTCATAATGCGTGGTATCAGTGGAACCTTCATGTCGTAGAGCACATGCGCGATGCGGTATACGAAGATCGCGTAAAAGCCGGGATAGGAGAATATGACCTGTTCCCTGCTTCTGGCAGCGGGGTCTCCATCGTAGGCGGCCTGTGCGTCTAAAAGCAGGATCTTTTGGAGGCCCGGAAGCTTCTCAAAAAAAGTGCAGCAGATGGCGTCGGCGCGGTTAAGCGTATCATTCTGCCTGTGCCGGGGCTCAGGAAACGGTGTACCGGCCGGATCAGCAGGGATGTCTGCTTTCTTATCGCCGGCCGGCCCGCTGCTGCCACCGGGAAACGTGCTGTCTGTGTAACAGGCTGGTTCCGGGTCTGTGTCCATGAACAGTCCGGGGGATTCCTCGTCATAGGAAAGGGCCAGGGCTGTCTGCTCCTTCAGGCTCAGATAAAGATCTGAGAGTAACTGTCCGGTGTAATAGGCGGCGTTTTGGGTGTTGATCATCTCGCTGCCGAAATATCCGGGAAAGACCAGCTTGCGCAGGCCCATCAGAATATCGATGATGGCCGCCCTGGAAGGCAGATGTTTTTCGGTCCTGCCAAGCAGCAGGTCGGATTCCATATAATTACGGGTGATGGCTTCCACAATATCAGGCAGGCGGTCATAAAAATGATTGTCCATGTTTTCCTCCAGAGGATGTTATAGTTTAAGATATGAAACGGGCAGACAACTGTTCGTGATGCGTAAGACGCTGCCCTGATGAAACCCGGTCACTGTTCATACGGGTTGCTAAATCCTACTATAACACAGGAAGCGAAATATGGCAATCAGGGTATGCCGGGTCACGGTTTGAAAATGTGAAAAATCTTTTCGATTTTATTTGCGTAGCGGCACTAATTCATGTATAATGGAATATATATTTTTGAATCGGAAGCGAGGGTGACAAAATGAGGAAAGCATTGGATGTGAATAACATCAATCCGTTTTTACAGTCTACAATCAGTGTTTTTGAGAGTGTGACACAGCTGAAGCTGAAGGTGGGGAAGCCTTCACTGGCTCAGTTTGAATTTGGAATTCCTACATATACGATTACGGTTGGAGTGGTAGGCCAGATGAAGGGACAGGCGGTGCTTGCGATGACGCTGGATCACGCGAAGGAGATCGCCAGCAGGATGATGTTTGGCATGCCGGTTACGGAGCTGGACGAGATGGCTTGTTCAGCGTTGAATGAGCTGAGTAATATGATCATGGGTAATACAGCGACTGTGTTTTCCACACAGGGGAAGCTGATTGATATTACACCGCCAATCTCCATGTCAGGTACCAACCTGAGGATGCAGGCGGATATCAATCCCATTGCTGTTCCACTGATGCTTGACGGCGTGGAGTATATGAAGCTGTACATCTGCGTGTACGAGGAGTAGGAACAGGAATGTGATTGGCAGGCAGGTTTTGCGTATCCGATACGCAGCCTGGGCCACAGACATGCATGAGGCTGAGTGCCGTATGTGTCAGGATGGATTTGCGTCATCCGGCAGCTTGCAGTTCATGTGTAGTTGAACAGTTACGATTTTTGCAGAAAGGAAGAGAGGACATGAGTAAAATTATTGGAAGAGGAATTACATTTGATGATGTGCTGCTGGTTCCGGCTTATTCAGAGGTGATTCCGAATGACGTTGACCTTAGGACACTGCTTACGAAGAAGATTCAGTTGCAGATTCCATTGATGAGCTCCGGCATGGATACCGTGACAGAGCACCGTATGGCGATTGCGATGGCCAGACAGGGAGGCATAGGTGTAATTCACAAGAATATGTCGATCGAAGAACAGGCTGAGGAAGTGGATATGGTTAAGCGTTCCGAGAATGGCGTCATTACAGATCCGTTTTTCCT
>CAMHJT010000130.1 GCA_946185495.1 uncultured Clostridiaceae bacterium
CGGGCACGACCGATCCGGGAACAACCGATCCGGGTACGACCAATCCGGGTACAACCAATCCGGGAACAACGGATCCGGGTACGACCAATCCGGGTACGACCAATCCGGGCACGACCAATCCGGGTACGACTAATCCGGGAACAACGGATCCGGGTACGACCAATCCGGGTACAACCAATCCGGGAACAACTACGGATCCCACTCCGGCCATGAGCATGGAGGATGCAGCAAAACAGACAACTGTCTCTATTCCATCAGTTACCAGGACCACAAAGGGCACACTGGTCAAGGATCCGGCAACCGGCACAACCTACAAGATCACCAGCAACAGCGCTTCCGGAAAGACTGTAGAGTACGCCTTTAACGAGAATAGTCTCGCAGTCATCGTCGTTCCGGACACTGTTGTATTGAACGGAGCAAGCTACAAAGTAACCTCTATCGCCGCAGGCGCGTTTAAAATGAAGAAGGTAACGGATGTGACCATCGGCGCGAATGTAAAGGTCATCGGCAAGAAAGCCTTCTACGGCTGTCTGTCACTGAAAAAGGTTACTCTGGGCAACAGCGTGACAACCATCCAGGATCAGGCCTTCCAGAAATGCTCCTCCCTCGGACAGATCATCCTGCCCTCGAAGGTAAGCAAGATTGGAAAACAGGCATTTTACAGCTGCCGCAAGCTTTCTGTGATCAAGATCAAAACCACGAAGCTTTCCAAGAAAAAGGTTGGCAGCAACGCCTTCAAGGGCATTGCCTCCAAGGCTTCGATCACAGTTCCTGCCAGGAAGATCAACACCTACAAAAAGATGCTGAAGTCAAGAGGTGTGAGATCTGGCGCAACTATTAAAAAATAATCCTTAAATAAAAAACTGGCAGAGAACTTGTCAATCTTCCCTGCCCACCCCACAGGACGCGCCTGCTTTATGTACGGCGCGTCCTTTTGCAATCGACAAAAAGAGTCAGGAGCAATGCTCCTGACTCTTTCTATCTGCTTTTTTGTATGCTTTTCATAGTTCTGTTGTAACTATCAGCAGATATGCGCATTTACGTTCTGTTTATGATTTCACGGACTGTCACCCTGCGTCATCCTGATTCCGGAACTTCACCGCAGTGCCATATACGATCACCTCGGCGGCTCCCTGCATGATCTCCGAAGAGGCGTAACGCACGTTGACAACAGCGTCCGCTCCCAGATTCATCGCTTCCGTCACCATGCGCTTCGTCGCCAGCGCGCGGGCCTCATTCATCATCTCATTGTACGCAGTCAATTCCCCTCCCACAAATGCTTTCAGGCTCTGTGTAAAATCCCTGCCGACATTTTTGGTCTGGATGGTGCTTCCCTTTACCAAACCCAGCATTTCAAACTCTTTTCCAGTGATGTAATCAGTATTGACTAAGATCATCTTCCTCTCCTCCTTCTATCTCTCTGATCCTCTGCAGGCAGACGCCGATCATTGCCGCTCCGATCAGAAGCGGAACAATGGCAAACACAATTTTCATGACAACGCTTTGCACTACGGAGATCAGCAGCGCAAAATAAAAAATAAAATACAAAATGACCAGTACCGATATAAGCACTGTCACAATGATCTGTTTTTTGTGCCGGTTCATGCCGATTTTTCCACCTCCCCTGTGATCTTATGGCTCATTATATCAAAAATTATTTTTCCTGTAAATCTATTTCCCCGGGCTTCTCCTTCCGACGCATTGTCAAGAGTTGACACTGCACAAAAGATATACTAAAATGTAGGTGATCATGTTCCTGCTCAGCAAGTGCTGGGCAGTTACGCAGTCATGCCAATGTATTCGGGAGGTACGGGATATGCGCAGAGCGGTCATACTGATCATGATATTCCTTCTCACAATTTCATACAGCATAAAACTGCACGCCATGGAGGAAGTGCCTCAGGGGGAAACGCCTCAGGAGGAAGCCGCAACGGAGCATCCGAAAACCATCGAATACCCGGAGGATCCTACAAGGGAACCGGATCTTGTCGCGGACGCCGCCATCGTGATGGACGCGGGAACCGGCCAGGTTCTTTATGAGAAGCATGCGGAGATGGGAAAATATCCGGCTAGCATCACCAAGATCATGACCGTTGCCCTGGCATTGGAGCACGGCCTCAATATGGACGAGACCATCGAGATCTCCGAGAATGCCGTGTGGGGCGTGGACCGCGACAGCAGCCTGATCGGGCTGGATGTAGGCGAGCGCGTCACTCTGGGAGACCTGGTCTACGCGACCATGGTCAAATCGGACAACACCTGCGCCTACGCGCTGGCGGAATATGTGTCCGGAAGCATAGAAGAATTTGCGAAGCTGATGAACCAGAAGGCGGAGGAGCTTGGATGCAAGCACACGCATTTCGTCACCCCCAACGGCCTTCCCGATGAGGACCACTACACTACCGCCTATGACATGGCTCTGATCACCCGGTACGCCCTGTCCATCGACGCCTTCCGGGAGGTGGCCGGAACCTTATCCTACACCGTTCCCGCCACAAATAAGACGAAGGAGACCCGCCCGCTTTGGAACGGCAATAAGATGATCAATCCGGGCGACCTGAATTATTATGAATACTGCGAGGGCGGCAAGACCGGCTATACCATTGTCTCCAAAAATACGCTGGTCACCTTCTCGAAGAAAGATGACCTTGAGCTGATCTGCGTGATCATGGACTGCGACGGCTCAGCCTACACCTATACCGACTCCCGCGCGCTCTATAACTACTGTTATCGGAACTACACCTATTTTTACCCCCTGTCAGATTTTTATTTCCGTTCCGCAAAGGACGATCGGACACAGCCCAATGTCCTGCTGGACAATTATTATACCAGCCTGCTGCATGACATGGTCGACCTCAATGTCGACAATGGATACGCCCTGCTGATCAGCCGGTTTCTGGACACTACCCTGATCCAGCACACCATCACCCTCTTTGATGAGCCGGAGGGAAATGTGCTTGGAAGAATTGATTTCTTCTATGAGGACCAGGCCCTGGGTTCTACCCCCATCACCACAACCATGCCGAGGCTTTCGTCGCGCATTGACACCGGGGAAAAGGTCGAGGAGGAACCTTCCCTTTCGCAGCGGATCGGCCGCGTAGCGATCCGGATCCTGATCGCCCTGGCAGCGCTGGTTATTGTGTTCCTGCTCTATATACTGATCTCCAACGCCATCCGGAACGCGCGCTACAACCGCAGGGATCGCCGTTACCAGTATCGCAGGCGGAACAGAAAACACCGCAAGGACGACTACCACTGGTAAAGCAGAGGATATTGTTTGGCAATCGCCTATGTAATGATACAGGAAGTGAGGATTTGAGATGGAAAACGAACAGAGCAATCCCCTTAGCATTGTGGAGGAAGCCAACTCCAAAACCCTTGGCTTTTTCAATCAGGCCTACATCAACAACCAGGAGACGGTACAGGGCCTGAAGACAGAATTATTTGAGCTGGAGGTACAGATTGAAACGCTTCAAAAGACCAAGGCGCTGTACAGCAATTATACAGTCCGCCGGCAGAATATTTTTTCCCCACTGGACGGGCCGGGCAGCCATACCGTCAACAAAAGCCAGCAGATCGCCCAACAGCTTTCCGACCTGGAGGATGCAAGGGAGCTGCTGAAAAAAAGGATCGAGGAGCTGGAGGGACACACAGAATTTTTTAAGTCCCAGCTTGAAATGCTTGCCCAGGCGCAAAAAATTCTCGGTGCCATGTCCGGCGAAAAGGAATCGGACGATGACGCACTGGAGAACGCCATTGAATTTATCGAGGACGAGGATACCGAGACCAAGACCACGCACAATTACAATGTCCTGATGCTTCAGGATTACTCCAATTACCAGCGGGCCGAAGCTTTGGACAAGCAGGTGCGCCAGGAGCTGGTGTCCAGCATCAGCAAGATGGATGTATTAAAATGGCTGCTTCATTCTGACGTGGACAGGGCCAGGGTAGCGCTTGACGAGCTGCGGAATTCCCAGCAGGACATCCTGCATTCACTGGATCAGATCCTGGAGCAGTTCCACTACAACGCGGATTCCAGACAGCCTGTATCCAACCAGATCAGCCAGCTCATCGAAGACTACAGGAACGCGCATCCCGACTATACCATTGACTTTTCCTGTGACAGCACCCAGCACAACCTGAACCTTCCCTGGTTCATTTCCATCCGGCTGAACCAGCTGCTGCGGGAGATCATGGACAATATTTTCCAGCATGCCAACGCAAGCCATATCACAGCCAAAGTATTTATCAGCAACCGCCTGATCGATGTGGATATCCGTGATGACGGCGTCGGCATTCCGGAGGATTATCTGGAGACTTCCGAGTGGCATTCCGGCCTGCACAAGGTGCACGAGATCATTTACCAGCTCGACGGCAACCTGCAGATCAACGGGGATCTCATCAACGGAACGGACGTGAGATTTTCCTTCCCGATCAAGAAAACATCCATCCTGTAGGGACAGCAGCCCGGTTTTCATTTTGAAACCGCGTAAAGTAAGCAGACCATATTTTCAGCCATCTTCAGATGCGTCTGAACCGTTATGTTCAACATACCAAAGAAACACCATTCCGGCACCTTCTTTCGTTTCAAAGCGGATTGCGGCGCCAAATCATCGTTTTATTAGGAGGCAGACATGAAAGACATTATCATTGAACTGATCACAAACGCAGCAGAACTGGATACCGCCACCGTGGCTGATATCCTGGAGATTCCACCGAGACCGGAGATGGGCGACTACGCCTTTCCCTGTTTCCAGCTGGCCAAAACCCTTCGCAAGGCGCCGCCGCTGATCGCCGCAGAGCTTGCGGAAAAGATCGGCAGCGCGGATATTCTGGATCATCTGGAGGTGAAGGGCGCGTACCTGAATTTCTTCCTGAAGAAAGAGCTGTTCGTAAAATCCATGATCGAGCAGGCGTCTGTGGAGCAGTTCGGAAGCTCTGCCATCGGAGAGGGCAAGACCATCTGTATCGACTACTCCTCTCCCAATGTGGCGAAGAATTTCCATGTGGGGCACCTGCGCACTACCATCATCGGCAACTCGCTCTACAAGATTTTTTCCAAGCTGGGCTATAAGGTGGAGCGTATCAACCACTTAGGCGACTGGGGCACCCAGTTCGGCAAGCTCATCGTGGCTTACAAGGCCTGGGGATCGAAGGAGGCCGTGGAAAAGGATGGCGTAGCTGAACTGATGCGCCTCTATGTGAGATTCCATGAGGAGGCGGAGAAAGACGATTCGCTGAACGACCAGGCAAGGGAATGGTTCTCACAGATGGAAAAAGGCAATCCGGAAGCCCTTGAGATCTGGCAGTGGTTCGTGGATATCAGCCTGAAGGAATACAAGGGCACCTACGCCCTGCTCGGCATGGAATTTGACCACTATCTCGGAGAGAGCTTCTACCGCGACAAGACCGCGGATGTGGTAAAACGCATATCCGATGCCGGACTGCTCAAGGAGAGCCAGGGCGCGCAGATCGTGGACCTTGAGGAGTACGGCATGGCTCCCTGCCTGATCACCAAGAAGGACGGAAGCTCCATTTACGCCACCAGGGATCTGGCCGCCATCTTCTACCGCAAGGAGAGATGGAATTTTGAAAAATGCCTCTATGTCACCGGACAGGAGCAGAAGCTCCACTTTGCCCAGGTGTTCAAGGTGGTGGAGCTGCTGGGAAATGAATGGGCAAAGGACAGCCTGGTACACATCCCCTACGGGCTGGTGAGCCTGGAGGGAGCGAAGCTGTCCACCAGAAGCGGCAATATCATTTACGCCGAGGACATTCTGCTGGAAGCCATCGAGAAAGTAAAGAAGATCATGGAGGAAAAGAATCCGGATCTTCCCGACAGGGAAGCCGTTGCAAGACTGGTAGGCGTCGGCGCCATCATTTTCCATGACCTTTATAACCAGCGGATCAAGGATGTCTCCTTCCAGTGGGACAAGGTCCTGAATTTTGACGGCGAGACCGGACCTTATGTCCAGTACACCTACTGCCGCTGCGCGAGCATTCTCCGCACGGTATCCTTTGATCCGGCGGCAGAGATCGATCACAGCCTGCTGTTGGACAGCGAGGCGATCGCGCTCCTTCGGGAGATCAGCCGGTTCCCGGAGGCTGTTTTAGACGCCGCGGAAAAATACGAGCCCTCCGTCATCGCGCGTTTCGCGATGGAGGTGGCGCAGGCCTTCTCCCGCTTCTACAACGCCTGCCGCGTCAATGTGGAGGACGACGCGCTCCGCAATGCGAGAGTCCGCCTGGTATCGCTGACCGCCACCACCTTAAAGGACGCGCTTGCGCTGCTCGGCATCGGATGTCCGGAGCAGATGTGATCCTTCATCCCGTTTTCGCATAACAGCAGCAATGCGTTAAGTTTTCACCGACCCTATTACAACCTCATAATAAGGGAGACGATTTCTTATGGAAGTGACAAACCAGCAATTTCAGGAATTTATACGCATGTCCTTATCTTATCTCAAGAAGGCTTTAGAAGAAAGCCCCGACAACGAAGCGCTTCGGGAGCTCTATGAGATCTTCCGGTCCATGCTGGAAGACGGAACCGATCGAAAATTGTAACTACTTAAACAGGTGCTGAGCAGTTACACAGCGGGCGAAGCCTAAGCATCCTGATTCACCCGCTGCACGGCAAAGTATACTGTTTTGATACGGTCTGCGCAGTGAATGCGCAGACCTGCTTAGTAGTTACTGAAAATTAACAGTTATAAAATAAGCGCCTGCCGCAGAATCCCGTTTTCTCTGCGGCAGGCGCTTTTTTCCACGATGATATCTTAACAAACAGCCTGTACACACACCATCACGACCTTTGCCGGCTTCAAATCCTAAAGTGGATTTTTTATGCTGATGTCTAAAATATCACATTTTCTACTCATTCAAAAGTGTATTAACCCTTTTTTGTATAATCTTCGTCACATTCTTCAATTCCTTTTCTCCAGAAAAATAATTCTTTCCCTCTTCCAAAACAATCTCTTCTATCCGACTGTCGATCCCTTCCCGCTTACTGGATCTAGTTACAAGTTGTCGGAACGCCTCCTCCTGCTCTTTTGTCATGGGATGTTTCATTTCAAAATCATAGATTCCCGTCACAATACTCGCTGTATACGGCTCATACCACTTACCATCCATCTCATAGCCCTCCGTTGCCGTATAGCGTTTCAGCAATAAGTCATAGCAATCCTTCCTCACCGGAATCCCATATTGTGACGTTCCCATCAGCAAGACATCTTTCGAAATATCCTGATATTCTTTTGCAAAAAAATTTCTCACAAACTGCCACGCTGCATCCTTCTTTTTACTATTTGCAACAATTCCAAATTGCGGAGTATCCGAGTACACACACGCTCCGAAATTTGCCTGAAACGGTGAACTTACCACTGTATAATCTCCAGATAAAGCATCATCATATAACATAATATCATTCGGAGTCAGCATTGTATAAGAAAAGAGTAGTCGATCATCCCAGACAGCCTGAATTTCGTCTTCCTGTTCCACCCTCTCTCCTTCTTTCCCATATTCCTTTGCAATCTCTAACATCTGCGTAAATTCCTCTGAATCAAACTTACAGGATTTTTCTTTCCAATCAATCAGATCCATAGCAGTAACGCTCAATAAATGCTTCAAAATTGAATCTGCAGATGCATCTGTATAAACAGCTGCTTGCGGATAAGTTTCAAGCAATGTTTTAAATGTCTCCAAATTCCAAGTATCTATTTTTTCGATATTTGATTTTTTCGTTACCCAGCCCTGAAAATGCACCCACGAAACCGTTTGATATAGTTTTCCATCCTGTTCATATGCCTCTAACAGATTTTCAAAAAAATCCTCTTTTTTGAGAAAAGGATCTTTCTCTATATATGAGTATAAATCCACAAAAAAGCTCTTCGCCGTCAAGGAATCCAATCCATGCCCAGGAATCTGAACAATATCAATATCTGCTCCCG
>CAMHJT010000131.1 GCA_946185495.1 uncultured Clostridiaceae bacterium
GTCTCAACAAGGAGCTCAAGGAGGTATGCCTGTTAGAGCAGGAGTATGTTAAGGCAGAGAACAAGGAGTCAGTTGCAAAGTATCTGCAGGCTGTATCCAAGGAGGTTGGTTCTGCCATTACGCTCAAGAAATTTGTACGCTTTGAGACCGGTGAAGGACTTGAGAAGAAGAACGAGGATTTTGCCGCAGAGGTAGCTGCGCAGATGAACGCGTAGGCAGTTTTTGATTTTGACCACTTTGAACCCCTTAGGACGTGAAAGCATGCGTCTTAAGGGGTTTTTACGCACCAGCCAAAGGATGTAGACGTCAGCGTCTGTGGATCCGGCCAAATGATGCGTTTTAAGGGGTTTTTACGCACCAGCTAAAGGACAACGGCAGAGGAAAGTGAGGATAGGATAGATGACAGTATATGACGAACTGGTCGCCAGGGGGCTGATCGCCCAGGTGACAGATGAAGAGGAGATCAAGGAATTGATCAACGCCGGAAAGGCGGTATTTTATATCGGTTTTGATCCGACCGCGGATAGCCTGCATGTAGGGCATTTTATGGCGCTGTGCCTGATGAAACGGCTGCAGATGGCAGGCAATAAACCCATTGCCCTGATCGGAGGGGGAACCGGCATGATCGGGGATCCGACCGGACGGACAGATATGCGCCAGATGATGACAAAGGAGACGATTCAGCATAACTGTGACTGCTTTAAGGAGCAGATGAGCAAATTCATTGATTTTTCCGAGGACAGGGCTCTGATGGTCAACAATGCGGACTGGCTGCTGGATTTGAATTACATAGAGGTCCTGCGTGAGGTCGGCCCTCATTTTTCCGTCAACAACATGCTGCGGGCCGAGTGCTACAAGCAGAGGATGGAAAAAGGTCTGAGCTTTTTGGAGTTTAACTACATGATCATGCAGAGCTATGATTTCTATGTGCTGTACCAGAAATACGGCTGCAATATGCAGTTTGGCGGTGACGACCAGTGGAGCAATATGTTAGGAGGAACGGAGCTGATCCGCAGAAAGCTTGGCAAGGACGCCTATGCGATGACCATTACCCTGCTGCTCAATTCTGAGGGCAAGAAGATGGGAAAGACACAGTCCGGCGCGGTATGGCTGGATCCGAACAAGACCTCACCGTTTGATTTCTATCAGTATTGGAGAAATGTCGGGGATGCGGATGTGTTGAAATGCCTGCGTATGCTGACCTTCCTGCCGCTTGAACAGATCGATGAGATGGATCAGTGGGAGGGCAGCCAGCTCAACCAGGCAAAGGAGATCCTTGCATATGAGCTGACCAAGCTGGTGCACGGAGAGGACGAGGCCAGGAGGTCGCAGGAGAGCGCGAGAGCCTTGTTTACCGGCGGCAACGCGGCCGAGATGCCGACGACGACGCTGACGGCAGCTGACTTTAATGAAGAGGGAAGGATCGGCCTGCTGGATCTGATGGTAAAGGCAGAGCTTGTGGCTTCCAAGGCAGAGGCCAGGCGTGGGGTACAGCAGGGCGGAATTACAGTGAATGGAGACAAGGTCAGTGATCCCTTCACATCCTATACAAAGGATGATTTCAAGGAAGACTTTATCCTGAAAAAAGGAAAAAAGAGCTTCCGAAGGATAGAGACAGATGGAAGCTGCTGAGAAAAAGATGAGATGGCCGGCTTTTCCGGTGCATGATCCGGTGCTGGTCATCGCATGGCTTCTGGCAATTCTGTCAGCCTGCTTTGTGCATCCGGACAGGCGGTATCTCTCCTATATTGACTGGAGATCCCTTGGAATCTTGTGGGGACTCATGGTTGTGATACAGGGCATGAAGGAGAATGCGCTGTTTGATAAGATCGGGGAGAAGCTGCTCTGCCGGGTGCATAAGGGCTGGCAGCTTGCCGCCGTACTGATCTTTCTGTGCTTTTTCAGCAGCATGCTGATCACAAATGATGTGGCACTTTTGACCTTTGTGCCGTTTTCCATCCTGCTGCTGCACAACTGCGGGATGGAGAAGCTGGCACTGCCGGTTGTCGTGCTGCAGACGGTGGCGGCCAATCTCGGAAGCATGGCGACGCCCATCGGCAATCCGCAGAATCTGTATCTGTATGGATTGACAGGGGTGAAAATGAATTCCTTTCTGAGCCTGATGCTGCCATATACTGGAGTTTCAGTGGCGCTTTTGATGGTAAGCCTGTTGTTTTTGCCGGAACGGAAGAGGCAGCTTTGGCTGGACGGCGGGGGCGAATGTGGATCAGGAAGCGGTGAAACTGCGGAGCAAACGGAACGTCCGAGGCCGGGAGACGGTGCTTGCGGTGGAAGCAGAAGGCAGCTTATGGTCTATGGCGTTTTGTTTCTGGTTGCCCTTTTGACGGTACTAAGGCTTGTACCGTGGTATATGCTTGCTGCTTTGGTGTTCATCGTGGTGCTGTGTATGGATCGCAGAATTCTCAAACGCGCGGATTATGTGCTGCTGTTTACATTTCTGGGATTCTTCGTATTTACAGGTAATATGGGAAGGATTCCGTTTGTTCACGGGATGCTGCAGAAGCTGGTGCAGGGCAGGGAGTTTCTGGTGTCCGTAGTGGCGAGCCAGTGTATCAGCAATGTGCCTGCCGCACTTCTTCTGTCGGGATTTACGGATGATCCTTCAGCTCTGTTTACAGGGGTGAATATCGGGGGACTTGGAACACTGATCGCGTCCATGGCCAGCCTGATCTCCTATAAGGAGTTCACCAATACCTATCAGGAATGCAAAGGGAGCTACCTGCTTGTTTTTACACTTGTTAATCTTGTATTTTTAGGCTGTCTGTCCCTGTTTCACGGACTATTTTGAGCTGCAGAATGCGCCGGACGGATCAGGGATGGATCTTAAATCGTCTTTTCCTGTGAAGCGGAGCGTGAGCTGTAATACGCGTCATCCGTCGCAGGAACAGGCAGGAAATGTGACTGGGGGTGACATGTATGCAGGGCGACAATCACAGGATGCGGCTGCTTTGCCTGATGCGCGTTTTTCAGCAGGAAACGGATGACACGCATGGGCTGACGTTAAAGGAAATTCTGTCTCAGCTGGAACACTGGGGATTAACGGTTGAGCGCAAAACAATCTATACGGATCTGGAAACACTCCGTTCCTTCGGACTGGATATCATTGCAGAGAAGAAGGGACGGAGTGTGTACTATCATCTGGGGAACAGGGAATTTGAGCTTGCGGAGCTGAAGCTGCTGGTGGATTCCGTGCAGTCTTCCCGTTTTATTACGGAAAAGAAATCCCACGAACTGATCCGGAAGCTGGAAGGCTTTGCCAGCAGATATGGGGCGAGGGAGCTTCACCGCCAGCTCTCTGTTCCGGGACGGATCAAGACGATGAACGAGAGCATCTATTACAATGTGGACCGGCTGCATCAGGCGATTGACCATAAAGTGCAGGTTCGTTTCCGGTATTATCAGTGGAATGCGAAAAAGAAAATGGAGCTTCGGAGGGATGGTGGCTTTTATGAGATTTCCCCATGGGAGCTGATCTGGGCGGATGAAAAATACTATCTTGTCGGCTATGATGCGGAGGCCGGCATATTGAAGCACTTTCGTGTGGACAAGATGCTTGAGATTGAGCTGCTCAAAGCGAAGCGGGATGGCCGCCAGGTCTATAAAGCGGAGCGGGAGGGATATCAGACCAGGCTGTTTGGCATGTACGGAGGCAGCACCGAGACGGTTTGCCTGGAGTGCGAGAATCATCTGGCAGGCGCAATGATCGACAGGTTTGGGAAGAATGTCTGGATGCACCGGGTGGACGAATCACATTTCGCTGTCCATGTGGAGGTGGCGGTCAGTCCGCAGTTTATAGGCTGGGTGCTGGCATTTGGAAGGAGCGTGCGGGTGACCGGGCCGGACAGCGTGGTGGAGCTTTTGCGTGAGACAGGAAGGGGAATACAGGATATGTACGGCCTGTGACATGGTCAGGCTTCATGCGGGAAGATGGCAGGAGAGATAAAAAATAATGCTGGATGGCGGTTTCTGCTTCACAGTCAGGATTTGGTACCATGAATGGACAGGATGGAGTTTACTGCGCGCTCGATGGGAATATGGCGCTTTTCATGCATCTTCCAGGCCATGTCATATAGGATCAGCGCGTAGGTAATCGTGCAGATCAAGGTGCGCTGGATCTGCATCAGCAGGTTTTCTTTGATTGGATACATGGGTGAAAACCTCCTTTCTGTAAATATGAATAGGGGTGTTATGTCTAGTATGGGCGGTCTGAGGAATTATATACATACGGAAATATAAAAACGGCAGATGTCTGAACAGATAAAGCAGCTGTGTGAATCAATGATAGGGAGGAAATGGAATGAATAAAAGATATGTCAAATGGCTGCTGGTGGTATTGCTGGCAGTTTCTGTGTTTTTCTGCGGATGCGGACAGCTGGCGGCGGATCTGCCTGCAGATGTGGCAGAAAGCGGTTACTCCGCAAAAACAGGAGAAGACGGCGCTTTTTCAGAAAATGCAGATGAAAGCGGTTTTTATGATGAAAACGGCGCGGATTTTACAGAATCGGATGTGAATAAAGCTGAGCCGGCTTCCGCCGGTGATGAAGAGCTTGATCCGTCAGGAACGTATACCTCCAGAGATGAGGTGGCGCTTTATCTTCACCTGTACGGGCAGCTGCCATCCAATTTTATCACCAAAAAGGAGGCGAAGGCGCTCGGCTGGCCGGGCGGCTCTCTGGAGGACTATGCGCCGGGTAAGAGCATCGGCGGCGATGTGTTTGGCAATTATGAGGGCAACCTGCCGGCAAAGAAGGGCAGGATCTATCATGAATGCGACATTGATACCGGAGGAAACAGGAAAAGAGGTGCCAAACGCATTGTGTTCTCAAATGACGGGCTGATCTACTATACGGAGGATCACTACGAAACATTTACCCTGTTATACGGGGATGAATAGGTTATGGCTGGCAGAAGGGGCATTTCTCACAGAAGAGAAATGCCTTTTTCTTGCATAAAAACACGGAATAGGGTATAATCGAACCATGGATTATTCGTAAAAAGAGGGGGAGTGGCATGAAATTGAGATTGGATGTATCGGATATCCGCTCTGTGCGGGAGTTGCACGCATATCTAAAGGAAGAACTGAAGCTGCCGGATTATTACGGGAATAATCTGGACGCGCTATACGACGTATTGACGGAAAAGAGACAGTACGACACGGTCAGCCTGTATGGCTTTGACAGGCTGCGAAGGAATATCGGAGGTTATGCGGATCTGCTCACGGGCGTGCTTGAAGACGCGGGAATACAAGTACTTGAGGAAGACGAATGAGAATGGATCAGGACACGGGAGTGACCGTGGAACACATATGAAAATAGATCGAACCGCGGGCGTTCAAAGAAGGGTGCATGGAACGGAAGTGATACGGGATAAAGGAGGATGTATATGGATATGGGTGCAAAGAAACTTGGATTTGGCCTGATGAGGCTTCCGCTGCTTGATGCGAATGATCCGGCGAGCATTGATCTGGAGCATACAAAGAAGATGGTGGATCTTTTCATGGAGCGTGGTTTTACATACTTCGATACGGCGTGGATGTATTGTGGCTACGCCAGTGAGAGCGCTGCGAAGGAGGTGCTGGTAAAAAGGTATCCGAGGGACAGCTATACGCTGGCGACCAAGCTGCATTCCGGCTATATCCGCACGAAGGAGGACAGGGACAGGATTTTTAACGCCCAGCTTGAAAAGACCGGCGCGGGTTATTTTGATTATTATCTGCTGCATGACGTCGGCGCGGGATCTTACAAGATTTACACCGAGCTGGACTGCTTTGAGTGGCTGAAGGAGAAGAAAGAACAGGGACTCGTCAGGCATATGGGGTTCTCCTGCCATGACAATGCGGAGTTTCTGGATCAGATGCTGACAGAGCATCCGGAGATGGAATTTGTCCAGCTTCAGATCAATTATCTGGATTGGGAGAGTGACGCGATCCAGTCGCGGAAATGTTATGAAATCGCGGTGAAGCACGGGCTTCCGGTTATTGTCATGGAACCGGTCAAGGGCGGCACGCTGGCACAGGTGCCGGAGGATGTGGAGAAGCTGTTTTACAGCTACAAGCCGGAAATGTCTGTGCCGTCCTGGGCAATCCGGTTTGCGGCGAGCCTTGACAATGTCATGATGGTACTTAGCGGTATGAGCAATATGGAGCAGATGGAGGATAATACAGGCTTTATGTCGGAGCTTAAGCCGCTGACACAGGAGGATCAGGGCGTGATCCGGACGGCAGTGCAGATGATCAATTCCAATATCGCGATTCCCTGTACAGGATGCTCCTACTGTACAGACGGATGTCCGATGAAGATTGCGATTCCGAAGTATTTCTCACTGTATAACGCGGACCGGCAGGAAGTGAAGGGAAAGGGCTGGACGCCTCAGGGAGAATACTATGAGAGGCTGACGCATACCTTTGGAAAGGCCAGCGCCTGCGTGGGCTGTGGCCAGTGCGAGAGGGCATGCCCGCAGCATCTTCCGATCATCGGGAATCTGAAAATGGTGGCGGATTATTTTGAAGCGTAGGCTCCTGCCGGGTGAATCGGGATACGTTGGCTTCATCCGCTTCATACCTGCTTGGATACAGATGTAACAGATTAGTCAAAGCGTGAACTGTTACGAACAAATACGTCAAAACATATATTGGGAGGTTGCTATGGAAGAGAGAAGGCCGTTTGTAAAATGGGAACTGATGCATGATTTTATGGTAGACGCGTTCAAGGGCTATGGGGTGCCGGAGAAGGACGCACAGATCTGCGCGGATGTACTGCTGGAATCAGACAGGCGGGGAATTGAAAGCCACGGCTGTAACAGGTTTAAGCCGATCTATATCGACAGGATCGTGAAGGGAACGCTTCTTCCGGTGACGGAGCTTGAAATCCTGAAGGAGACGCCGACCACAGTGGTGATGGATGCGCATGATGGCATGGGAATGGTCGCAAGCCACAGGATGATGGAGCTTTTGATTGAAAAGGCGAAAAAGAACGGTATGGCAGGTGGCGCGATCCGGAATTCAACGCATTACGGGATTGCGGGATACTGGTCGGGAATGGCCAGCAGGGAGGGGCTCATAGGGCTGACCGGAACCAATGCGAGACCGTCGATCGCGCCCACTTTTGGTGTGGAGAATATGCTGGGGACGAACCCTCTTACGTTTTCACTGCCGACGGATGAGGAATTCCCGTTCTGCCTGGACTGCGCGACGTCTATTGTTCAGCGGGGCAAGATTGAGTATTATGCCAGGGAGGGCAAGCTGACGCCTGCCGGCATGGTCGTTTCTGAGGGCGGACAGGCGCTGACGGACAGCGGCGAGATACTGAAAATGCTGGTGGACGGTACCGCCGCCCTTGCGCCGCTTGGCGGGATCGGAGAGGAGATGGCCGGATATAAGGGCTATGGATACGCCGCTGTGGTTGAGATTCTGTCTGCGGCGCTGTCCGGAGGCCGGTTCATGAAGGCGCTTACAGGAGTGGATGATAAGGGGCATCCCTCCATGTACCATCTTGGGCACTTCTTCTTTGTTGTGGATCCCGACGCGTTCATGGGCAGGGAGACGTTTAAAAAGACTGCGGGGGAGATCTGCAGGGCGCTTAGGGCTTCGAAACGCGCACCAGGCGAGGAAAGGATCTATACCGCGGGAGAAAAGGAGTATGAGACCTGGCTGTACAGAAAGGATAAGGGCGTCCCGGTTGGGGAAGCCGTGCAGAAGGATATCCTGGCAGTCAGGGATGCGTTGGGTCTGCCCTATCATTTTGACTTTGAAGATTGAACCGGAAAACTGATCAGATAGGGGTGTTTATTCAACAAATTGTGTCATTTTAACACACTCTATTGCTATTTGCAGCCTGATGGGGTAAAATAGTAATGGCTATTTACCAACTCGTGGTTGATATTTATAAACTCACGGAACAAAATTCTG
>CAMHJT010000132.1 GCA_946185495.1 uncultured Clostridiaceae bacterium
GAAAGAAAGAACTTCGTTCTTCTTTGAAATAAAAGACCTGATACTGAAATGGGGATCGTCCCCAAATTACAGGTTTAACAAGAGGTTGATTTATGAAAAATATCCTTTTTCTTGCATCGGAATGTGTACCCTTTATCAAAACGGGAGGACTTGCAGATGTAGTGGGAACACTGCCGAAGATTTTTGATAAGAGGGAGTATGATGTCAGGATCATTATTCCGAATTATGGCTGTATTCCTGGAAAATATAAGGATAAGATGAGGGATATCACCCATTTTCAGATGGATATCGGAGACCACTCCCAGTATGTCGGAGTGAAGTATTTGGAATATGAGGGCGTTACGGTATATTTTATTGACAGTGAATTTTATTACGGCGGGCCGACACCCTATGCGGATATCAAGTGGGATATTGAGAAGTTCAGCTTTTTTTCCAAGGCGGCGCTTTCCATCCTGCCGGTGATCGGCTTCCGGCCGGATATCCTGCATTGTCATGACTGGCAGGCAAGCCTGGTGCCGGTGTATCTGAAGACGCTGTTTGCCGGGAATCCGTTTTATTCAGGCATGCGTTCCATTATGACGATCCATAACCTGCAGTTTCAGGGGAGATGGAATTATGGCCATATGAAGTATAGTACAGGACTGCCGGATTATCTGTTTACCGCGGACAAGATGGAGCTTTACAATGATGCCTCGATGCTGAAGGGCGGCCTGGTGTATGCGGATATCATCACAACGGTGAGCAATACCTACGCCTATGAGATCCAGACGCCGTATTTTGGGGAAGGGCTGGACGGATTGCTGCAGGCGAGGAGGCAGTCCCTGGTCGGAATTGTCAACGGCATTGATTATGATATTTACAATCCGGAGCGGGATAAAAATCTCGCAAAGCAGTACAATGTGGAGACGATGGCGAAAAACCGCCCGAAGAATAAGAGAGCGCTGCAGAAGGAGCTGGGACTTCCGGTGGATGATAAACAGTTTGTTCTGGGCATTATCTCCCGCCTGACGGATCAGAAGGGACTGGATCTCGTGGACGCTGTGATGAATGACATCTGCCAGGACGGGGTGCAGTTTATCGTGCTTGGAACGGGCAATCCGCATTATGAGAATATGTTCCGGTATTACCAGGAGTTTCATCCTGCCAAGGTCAGCGCGAATATCAGCTTTTCGGATGCGCTTTCCCATAAAATGTACGCAGGCTGTGACGCGATTCTGGTGCCGTCCAGGTTTGAACCCTGCGGCCTGACACAGCTGATGGCTCTGCGGTATGGAGCTTTGCCGATCGTGCGTGAGACCGGAGGCCTGAAGGATACGGTGATTCCCTATAACGAGTTTGAACAGTCCGGAACAGGCTTTTCCTTCGCAAATTACAATGCGCATGAGCTTCTGGACACGATTAATTATGCGAAGGAGGTATTCTGCGAGCAGAAGGACAACTGGAGGGCGATGCAGATCCGGGCAATGCAGATGGATTATTCCTGGGCGAACTCGGCAAGAAAATACGAGGAATTATACAGATAGGATGCCGTGTATGGCCAGGCAGTGAGATGTATGGAGCATGACCGGAAACAGTCCGGCAAAGCTGCAGGAAATATGCAGCGCAAATATAAAGCGGGAATATGCAGATAGAGTGGAACCGGGGGAGGCTGCTGCCTCTCCCGCGGGTTGAAGCCGGACAGCTTTCAGGAACGGACGGGCTTTCTGATCCGGACGGATTTCGGGAACGGACGGGTTTTCTGATCCGGACGGATTTCAGGAACGGACGGGCTTTCTGGTCCGGACAGCTTTCGGGTACGGGCAGGTTCCGAATGGAAATGGGGGAAGAATATGGCATTTGATGGAGTAGTGATGTCGCAGATTGTCAGGGATATGAGGGAACGCCTGACGGGTGGCAGGATTAATAAGATTTACCAGCCGGAAAAAGATGAGATCGACCTTGTGGTGAAAAATCAGGGCGGGGTCTACCGGCTGATGTTAAGTGCAAGCGCGTCTTTGCCGCTTGTTTTTTTCATGTCTGAAAACAAGGTGAATCCGCAGACTGCTCCGAATTTCTGCATGCTTCTTCGAAAATATATCGGGAGCGGCAGGATCGTGGAGGTTGAGCAGCCGGGATTTGAGCGGATCATCATGATTACGATTGAGCATCTGGATGAGATGGGAGACCAGTGCAGAAAAAAACTGGTCATTGAGGTGATGGGAAAGCACAGCAACATCATTTTTATGGAGGAGGACGGGAAGATCCTTGACGCGATCAAGCGCGTCGGCGCACAGATGAGTTCTGTGCGGGAGGTACTGCCGGGTTATCCTTATGTGCTGCCCCCCAATGAAAAGGCGGATCCCCTGCAGATTACCAAAGAACAGTTCTGCTCAGGGATACTGGATAAAACCATGGCTATAGACCAGGCAATCTGCTCCTCAGTCACAGGCTTTTCCAGAGAGATCGCGCTGGAGCTGTGCTATGAGGCCGGGGTAGACGGCCATTTCAGTACGGACAGCCTTGCGCCCTCTAACCGGGAAGCGCTCTGGAACGCGTTTGAGTCCCTGGTGAGGCGGGTGCGGAAAGGAGATTACGCGCCGGAGATTGTGTATGACCGGGACGAGCCGGTAGCTTTTTCCGCGGTTCCGCTCACCATGTATGCGGATCTTAGGAGGGAATCGTTCTCCGATATCTCGGAGCTTCTCCGCAGCTTTTATGTGAAGAAAGAGATCTATTCCAGAATGCGGCAGAAGTCCGCGGATCTTCGCCGGATTCTTCAGACGGCGCTGGAGCGTACATCGAAAAAATATGATATCCAGAGGAAACAGCTGCTGGATGCGGATAAGCGGGAGAAGTTCAGGATCTGGGGCGAACTGCTCACAGCCTATGGCCATGAGGCTTCTCCCGGGGACAGGGAGATTACGGTGCTTAATTACTACACGGATCAGGAGATGACGATTCCGCTTGATGAGACGCTGACGCCGCTTGAAAACGCCAACCATTATTTTCAGAAGTATAACAAATTAAAACGGACTTATGAGGCGTCGCTGAAGCTGGTCAAGGAAAGCAGCCAGATGCTGGAGCAGCTTGGCTCCCTCCAGAACAGCCTGGAGATGGCGGAGTCTGAGACCGACCTGGCTGAAATCCGGGAGGAGATGGTTTTGTGCGGCCTTCTGAAGGCGAAGCCGTCTGCAAAGAAGGGGGGCAGGACGGAAAAGAGCAGCCCGCTGCATTTTGTATCGTCGGATGGATTCCATATCTTTGTGGGCAAGAACAACCTGCAAAACGACAGGCTGACCTTTAAATTTGCCGCTTCCGGGGATCTGTGGTTTCACGCAAAGGAAATGCCCGGCTCCCATGTGATTGTAAGGCTGGAAGGGGCGGAGGATGTGCCGGACGCGACCTATGAGGAGGCCGCGAGGCTGGCAGCGTATTATTCATCGGGAAGAACCAGTCCGAAGGTGGAGATTGATTATACCAGAAGAAGCAGCTTGAAAAAGCCGCCGCAGTCGAATCCGGGGTATGTAATCTATCACACCAATTACTCTATGATGGCGGAGCCGGATATTCATGGAATCACACAGATTTAGGTTGCTGCTCAGAGGTTAACCTGTGTAATGGCTGGGAACGGAAACCTGCGGGATAAAGAAAAAACATTTGACGGATTCGCGATTGGCTGCTGTCTTGTAAAATACTGCAGGCGCGCAGGACAGGACACAGAAAAATCACTTGACGAATACGATACTTTTTTATACACTGAAAAGCACAGATCACGTTTTATATGCATGTATAGGAGATTTCACAGGCGCGTCAGCTTGTGGAATTTCTTCTGGTGCATGGGAAGGGCGCAGGCTTCAGGCTGATACGGGCGCTTCCTATGCGGCGGGCAGGGAGCTTGTTTTCCCTGCTTCATTCTTGTTGGCGCGGTTCGCGCTGTATTTCCTCTGGCATAGCTTTACATGAACAGGCGAAGTGGGCAGATTTTCTGGAATCAAAATGTATAAGGAGAATTTGCGGCATGGATTATAATGAATTTGTTGAGTATATCAGGGAAAACCTGTTGGAGGTTTTTCTGAAACAGGAGCGCGGAAGAGGAGATCAGGAGGAGCAGCCGGAATATGAGGTGGAGATTCACAAGGTGATTAAAAATAACGGCATTGAGCTGGACGGCGTGACGCTGCGCAGGGTGGGGCAGGGAATCAGCCCCAATATCTATCTGAACAGTTATTATCAGAGCTATCAGATGGGGAAGTCCTTAAGCACGATCATGGATGAGATTATCAGCCATTACAGAAATGTGATGCGGGAAGGCGGGCTTGAGCTCGATGATATTTCTGATTATCAGGCTGTCAGGGATAAGATCGTGGTGAGGCTGGTCAATTACGAGAAAAACCGGGAACAGCTTAAATGCTGCCCTTACAGGAAATTTCTGGATCTGGCAGTAACCTTCCGGTATGTGGCGGGAATGGATCCGATGGGGATCGCAACCTCGCTGATCACAGATCAGGAGTTCTCGTCCTGGGGCGTGGAAGTGGAGGAGCTTTATGAGACGGCGCTTGACAATACCATGCGTATTTTTCCGTGGAAGCTTGAGCCGCTTTCCAAGCTGTTGTCTGATATTATGCGGCAGGGAAAGCTGGAGCTTGATGAGGAAATCTTCGCGGATGTCAATCAGGGGTTAAGGCTTTATGTGTTGACCAATGAGGCGGGATTAAACGGGGCGACCTGTATGCTTTACCGTGACGTTGTCAGGAGGTTTTCAGACAATATGGGCTGCAGCCTTTTTTTGCTGCCCTCCAGCATTCATGAGGTCATGCTGGTTCCGGCAGATGATTTCGCGGATCCGGGGTTTCTCTCTGAACTGGTTTGGGACGCAAACCGGAGCGCAGTCGGATTGATCGACCTGCTGTCTGACAGCATTTATTATTTTGACCGCGCTGACAGAAAAATACATCTCTATTGTCCTGAATGCGTGTAATGGTTGCTTTGTGGGGATAACCGTACGGTTTCGGACATCAGGCCTGCTGCGTGGAGTAATCCGTTGACAAAAGGAGGTGTATGCTCTACAATAAAAAGGTAGTGTACTGACAGGATTTTATGAAATTGTGGGGTTGCGCATGGATAATCAATTTGTGAACAGGAGAGACCGGATCATTGCGGCTGCGATCGAGATTATCAGTGAAGCAGGGCTTTCGTCCCTTACGACGAGAAATCTGGCTATGAAGGAAAATATGACGGAGGCTCTGCTGTATCGCTATTTTGGTGGGATTGACGAGGTGCTTGTGGAAGTGATCAATACCTTTACCAAGTTTGACGACAGTGTGATCGCGACAATTGAAGGAAAGGATATTCCGCATCTCGACAAGGTGCTGGAGACGTTGAAAACGATCCGGATTTATTATGAAGGGTATGGGGAACTGGCTGCCATAGTATTGAATTATGAGGAATTTCTTCATAATGTGAATACGAGGGATGCTGTGGCGGCTTGTATTATAAAAAGAACCGGGTTTATACGGGACGAGCTTGCGGCTGCGATCCGGGAAGGAGAGATCATCGATGTTTTTACGCCGGAGGAGCTCTCTAATCTTTTTATCGGAAGTATGGGCAGGGATCTGTTGAACCGCAGAATCCGGTTTGAGGGCAGATCCTCATCACAGGTATCGATCAACACGCTTGACAAGCTGGCAGAGCTGATACGCAGGAAGGAGATCCAGTAAGGACCGGCAGGCGGTCAGAGCTGATATGCAGGAAGGAGATTTAATGAAGATACTGATAGCGGATGATGATTATGCAAATCAGAAGTTTATGAAAAAACTGTTTTCCTATTACGGTGAAGTGGCGGTGGTCGGGGACGGAATCACTGCCGTTGAGGTGTTTGCGCAGAGACTCAAGGCCGGTGAGCCATACGGGGTTGTCTGCCTTGATGTGATGATGACGAAGCTGGACGGCTACAAGACGCTGGAGGCGATCCGGGAGGCAGAACAAAAATACGGGATTTCGATGCGGCAGAGGGCAAAGATCGTCATGCTGAGTGCCCTGGATGAAGATGTGAGGGGCAGCCTTTGTGTCTGCGACGATTATGATCTCTATCTCCGAAAGCCTGTTGCGGTAGAAGAGTTTGAGCGGCAGATGAGAAAGATCGGCCTTGAAAAGCAGTAGGAGCAGACATGGATTTATTTGACTATATGCGGGAGACAAATCTGAAAAAAGAATCACCGCTTGCAAAACGGATGCGGCCATCCACACTGGCAGAAGTGGTCGGCCAGAAGCACATTATCGGGAAGGACAGGCTGCTTTACCGCGCGATCGAGGCTGACCGTGTGAGTTCTGTCATTTTTTACGGTCCGCCCGGCACAGGCAAGACGACACTCGCGATGGTGATCGCCAACACGACCAGCTCCAGATTTGTGTCGCTGAACGCCACGACATCGGGTAAGAAGGATATGGAGGAGGAAGTCCGCAGGGCCAAAGAGGAGTACGGCATGTACCAGAAGCGGACGATTCTGTTCATTGACGAGATTCACCGGTTTAACAAGGCGCAGCAGGATTATCTGCTCCCGTTTGTGGAGGACGGGACGGTTATTTTGATCGGTGCAACGACTGAGAATCCTTATTTTGAGGTGAACGGGGCTCTTCTTTCCAGATCCCATATTTTCCGGTTAAACCCTCTGGAGAAGGAGGATATCCGGGAGCTGATCCACAGGGCGGTGACGGATGAGGAAAAGGGAATGGGCGCTTACCATGCAGGCATTGATGCGGACGCGGAGGAGTTTTTGGCGGATGTCAGCGAGGGCGACGCCAGAACGGCATTAAATGCCGTAGAGCTTGCAGTGCTGACGACGAAGCCCTCTGATGACGGGATCATTCACCTGACGCTTTCCGTGATGGAGGAATGCGTGCAGAGGCGCGCGGTCCGGTATGATAAGGATGGGGATAACCACTATGATACGATCTCGGCGTTTATCAAGAGCATGCGGGGCACTGATCCGGACGCGGCGGTGTATTATCTGGCCAAGATGCTGCATGCGGGCGAGAGCGTGACCTTTATCGCGAGAAGGATCATGATATGCGCCAGTGAGGATGTGGGGATTGCGGATCCCCAGGCAATCCAGGTCGCAGTGGCCTGCGCGCAGGCTGTGGAGCGGGTGGGCATGCCGGAGGCACAGATCATTCTGGCAAACGCGGCGATCTATGTGGCGACCGCGCCCAAGTCCAACGCTGTCGTAAACGCTATATATGAGGCGGCAGACCTTGTAAAGAACAGCCATATCGGGATGGTGCCGCCGTATCTAAGGGACGCGCACTACAGGGGTGCCGCTGAGCTGGGGCATACCGGATATTTGTATCCCCATGACTATCCGGGGAATTATGTAAGGCAGCAGTATCTGCCGGATGAGATCAGGGATGCCCGTTTTTATCATCCGTCTGAAAATGGATACGAAAAAACAGCAGGGGAACGCCTGCGGAGATTGTATGGAGAGTGTGAAGATGGAAAAAATTAGGCGGATCATGGCGCTGCTTACTGTGGTGCTGATTGTGGCATTGATCGTGGCTGCCCTTGTCAGCGCATGGATCGGAAGTCCGTATTTTCTCGCGTTTATGATCCTGGCAATCGTTGTGCCGGGCGTGCTGTGGGTATTTATGTGGGTTACCAGGCTGGTCATGGGTGATCAGGAGGAAGAGGGTGTTCTCCGGCGGCTCCTCGACCATCTTGAGGAGGCTGTTGGCCGCCGCCTGGTTCATCTTTTCCGGCAGGTACATGACCACGCTCCGGTAGCCGCCTTCCACGCCCGTCAACGAGAGTTTATCCAGCAGCGATATGGCTTCGCCGACGGAAATCAGG